>JAMOMO010000231.1 GCA_027067035.1 Desulfobulbaceae bacterium | reverse complement strand
AAAACGAATATTCATGGAGGAATATCATGGCCTTATCTATTAACACAAACGTAATGTCTCTCAACGCTCAACGAAACTTGGGCAAATCTCAGTCAGCACTGTCTCAGTCAATGACTCGTCTGTCATCTGGTCTGCGTATTAACTCAGCCAAAGACGATGCTGCCGGACTGGCTATTTCTGATCGTATGACCTCGCAGATCCGCGGTCTGAATCAGGCAGCCCGTAATGCAAATGATGGTATTTCTTTGGCGCAGACCGCTGAAGGTGCCATGCAGGAAAGTACTAACATTTTACAGCGTATGCGTGAACTCTCTGTTCAGTCTGCAAACGCATCAAACTCTGTTGCCGATCGTGATGCACTCCAGGCGGAAGTAAACCAGCTTCAGCAGGAAATGGATCGTATTTCCGGCACTACCACATTCAATGGTCTGAATATCCTGGATGGTTCTTTTACCAACTCCAAGTTTCAGGTTGGTGCAAATGCCAATGAAACCATTTCCGTCTCCATCGGTTCCATGAACACAGTGGACCTTGGTCGTTACGCAATTGAGGGTAACACTGCTGCCACAGCCACTGGTGCTGGTGCTGCCACAACTGCAGCTGCCGACAACTCCGGTGGTAACGGTATCGCCACTCAGACCCTTTCTGTTGCCGGTTACAAAGGTTCCAAAGATGTTGCCGTAACTGCCGATGATACTGCTCAAACAGTTGCCCAGGCCGTAAATGATGTTTCTGCGGATACTGGTGTTGAAGCCCTGGCCAAGACCTCTGCTGATGTAACTGTCAGTGACGCCGGAACCATCAGCTTTGATATCGGTACCACAGACAGCAACATGCAGACCATCAGCGCAAACATCACGGATGCCACTGACCTCACCAGTATGGTTAAAGCCATTAATGATGTGTCAGGAACAACCGGAATTACCGCTGAAGTAACAACTGCCGGAATGAAATTATCCCAGGCAGATGGTAAAGATATCCAGATTCTCGATGCAGTTAACTCAACAGGTGCTGGAACAACCATGAGCGTAACCGGCCTGAGTGGTGCAGCCGCATCTCTGGATACCGATTCAGCTGGAACAGGAAATGATTCCACATCAGTAGCTGGTGTTGTTGAATTCACATCAAGAAGCTCTTTCTCTGTATCGTCCAGTGTTGCAGTTGATGCTGGTAGCGTTGTTTCCGGTGCTGCCGCTGGTGATATCGTTTCAGCCCAGGCTGAAACCGTTAACGCCATCGACATCTCCACTGCTGATGGTGCTCAGAAGGCAATTGATGTAATCGACAAGGCACTCGGTACAATTGATGCCGAACGTGGTGATCTTGGTGCTATCCAGAATCGTTTTGAATCAACGATTGCCAACCTGCAGAATATTTCCGAAAACATTTCTGCAGCCCGTTCACGTATCCTTGACGCCGATATCGCCCAGGAGACCTCTGAGATGACCAAACAGAATATCCTGCAGCAGGCTGGTGTTTCCATTCTTGCCCAGGCAAATCAGGCTCCTCAGCTTGCATTGTCACTGCTCGGATAATCAAACCTTAACCACAGGAGTCGACCTCTTGCAGGTCGGCTCCTGCCTGTTCATCACTCTACAGGGAGGTAGATCATGAATATTGATGCATTGAGCAGCTCTGTTACCAGCCCTAAGCCCATGCCGCCGGCTGAACAGACAGACAGAGTTCAAAAAAAGGTTAAAGAGGCTCCGGAGGATCTTTCAACTGATCAATCTTCCGCCAAGTCTGCTCAACCTGAAGAACTGCTGGGACAGATAAAGGCACTCACTGAGAATGGTGTCTATTCCGTCCGTTTTGAAAATAATGATTCAGATCAGCTGATCGTAAAGGTTGTTGATACTGAAACCGATGAAGTTATACGTCAGATTCCCCCCGAAGAACTCATGGAACTGACTAAATCCCTCAACGAACTCAGGGGAAATATTGTTGATACAGTGAGCTGAACTTTTCTTACCTGTTATTAATCTGGAGATAATTATGACTGTTTCTTTTGGTGGTCTCGCGACCGGACTGGATACAAATGCGCTCATTGACGCGATGATGGAAGCTGAACGTGTACCAGTGACCAGAATGGAAGCTGATAAAGTCTGGCTCAACAACCGCTTGTCAGCCTTTCAGGAATTCGATGGTAAACTGAATGGATTCCTGGACAACATTCAGGATCTCGGGAATCGTGACGACTATTACTCCAGGACAATTTCCCAGAGTTCACAGGAGTTTCTCAGTGCCACTGTATCAAATGACGCACTGGTAGACACCAGTTACCAGGTGGAAGTCCAGTCCCTTGCCCAGGTCCAGAAAAGCTACAGCAATGCTGTGGACGGTGCTGGAAATGATATCGGCTTTTCCTCAAAAACCGATCAGATTCTCGGCACGGGATCATTTGTCATTTCAGTAGATGGTGTGGATCACACCATAGAGCTCACCTCTGAAAACAACAGCCTTGAAGGCCTCATGACTGCAATCAATGATGCTGACATCGGCATTTCCGCGTCCATAATCAATGATGGTACTGACTCTCCGTATCGGCTGACTTTCACGGGCCAGGATGTGGGAAGTGCCTTTACCGTTGACAGTAGTGGCCTGACAGGTGGAACCGAATCCTTCAGCACTTTTGAAGTTTCCCAACCAGCTACCCAGGCCCATATTGTTGTTGATGGTCTTGATATCTATTCTGATTCCAATACCCTGTCCGAAGCCATACCCGGGGTGACCCTTGATCTTCTGAATGCCGAAATAGGAACCACCACCAACATCAGCATCAGTAAAGACAACAGTGCAATTGAAAAAAACCTGCAGTCTTTTATCGATGGCTACAATGATGTTGTTTCTTTTGTCACAGCCCAATCCACCTACGGTGACAGTGAAGGTGGTGTTCTTGGAGGCGATTCAGGATTAAACTCCATTAAACGACATCTTCAGGACATGTTGACGTCCTACACGGATAATAGCGGCAGTTTCAAGGCCCTTTCTCAGCTTGGTCTTGAGACTCAGAAAGACGGAACCATTACCCTGAATACAGAGGTTCTTGATGATGCCATAGACTCGGATATTGACAGCGTTGTTTCCCTTCTGGCAGGAGAAGAGGGCGGAGATGGCGGTTTAGCCACCTCTTTCAGTGATTACCTGGAAAGCCTGACTGACTCCAGTGATGGCCTTCTTGCAGGACGTACCGAGAGTATCACGTCAAATATCAGTCGAATTGACGATCGTATCGAGCAAACTGAAATGCGCCTTGCTAAACGTGAAGAGACACTGAGAGCACAGTTTAATGCAATGGAACAGCTGGTAAGTGTAATGAACGCAGAAGGCGATTTTCTCACCCAGCAGTTATCATCCATTAGCAGTCTGGGAGGCAACGATTAACTGATGAACGGTTATAACCAGTATCTGGACAACCAGATTTCCACTGCTTCCCGTGAACAGATCCTTGTCATGCTCTATGATGGAGCCATCCGCTTCAGCAAACAGGCAAAACGTGCAATTGAAAATAATGACATGGCCACCAAGGGAAAATACATTGGAAAGACAATGGCAATCATATCCGAATTTTCCAGCTCCCTGGATCATGAGATTGGAGGAGACATTGCCAAAAACCTTGACGCCCTCTATGCCTATATGCTCAAAGAACTTACACTGGCAAATATCAACAATGATACCCAGCCCATAGACAACACCTGCAGTATGCTTTGCGAACTTCGGGCAACATGGGCAGAGGCCATAGAAATCAATAACGCACAAAAACAAAATTCAGGCCAGCCCATTCCAAAAATGGCAGCAGTATGACAATGAAAACTCCAGAAGATCTCTTTCGTGAAAGTATCTCGCTCTATAAGAAACTCATCAAAAATGCCACATTTCTAAGCGAGCAGATGGTCTCCATGACCGCCGAAGAAATTCTCATGAAATGTGAACAGTTGCGGGAGCTGCAGGCAAAGCAGGTTGCAACGGATTCGTTTATCATTGAAATCATGCAGGACAGTGGACCTGGGATACTTGACACACCGTATGTCGGCGAGTATCAGAGAACACTGAAAAAAGCCCTGCAATCATACGATAAAGTATCCGCAAAGGCCCAGACCATAAAGATGCTCCTCAGTACAGAAATCACCAAATTAAAAAAGGGGCAGATAGGCCTTGCCGGGTACACAACAAAATCAGAATACAGACCTAAGAGTCAGGGTCACTTTTAAGCAGTCTCCTTCTTCCGAGCCCTGTATTATCAGGTCTTTCCCACCCATTTCCATCGGATGCCTCTGATCCTTTCAGCCCCGGTCTGCGGAAGTGATTTCTGTTCCTGATCCGGAACCACTCCATGGTCCAGGAGTAATCATGGGTTTTCCTTTCATTTTTTGATACTGTCTTGATTGATAGATATATAAATGATATTCTATTAGCATTATTAACAAGGTAGCAGCCAGCAAATTTTCAGTTTTCCCTCTTTAAACAGGATTACCCGTGACCGATACAAACACTTTTCTTTCACAGATCTCTGATGAAAAACCGGTTCGTCTCTTTTTGCCTGTCGTCGGATCAGATGACCGAAAACTCATTATATGTGTTTTTAAATACTTGCAGGATAACCATTTTCAACTTCTCTTTAAAACAGGGACCCTTCCGGTTGATCAGATTGACAAGGAAATGACCTGCCTTATCAATCTGGATGTTGGTGGTCAGAGTGTCTCCATTGAAGCTAAAATCCTCCGGATAATTGATAAGCAGACCCTTGAAATGGTTTCTGTGAAGACCATCAACCATGAGCAGATGCGTGAGTATTTCAGGGTTGACTGTACAGTGCCCATTCTGTTACGTTCTGTTGTTCCGGAAGAGTTCGGCAGCAGTGAGGATAACTGGAAGATATCCGGTACCACAGTGGATTTAAGCGGCTCCGGGCTTCGCGCCAGTTTTACGGAAGCCCCTCCTGAAGACACTCAGGTCCGCCTTGAAATTGCACTTCCCACCACTGAGACCACAATCGTAAAGACCCTGGCTTCCCCTGTACGTATCTCGCAACTCACCGAGAAACTCTGGGATGCCGCATATCACTTTGATGAAATTGATGATGAGGATCAGGATGCAATCATCGGATGCTGCCTGGTTGCTCAAAGACGCCTTCTCCGGCTGAAGGTACAAGTAAAAGGACGTTGAAAGGAACCAGCATTGACAGCTTCAATCTCAGAAACAATAAAAAAACTGGTCGACAGTGAAGCCGCTAAAATTGACATATCCACCCTTGACGGTCAAACCATTCGGCTCAATTGTGTTTACAAAGAATCACATTCTCCAAATTTTTTTCTGGTCTTTCCGCCTCGGAAACTGCCGGAAAATATTGACCTTACCCGACACTGTCCGGTTTCCATAAAGGCCGGTGAGACCGCTCTTACGCTCACAGCAAAGATTATTGAAATCAAAGGCGACCGTACCCTTGAACTGGTTGCAAAAAATACTGTTAAACCGGAAAGCCTGAGAGAATTTTTCAGAGTAAATTCAAAGATCCCTATCATTGCAAGCTTTGAACCGGAGTCTTCAGACTCTACTCTCCAGGCATGGAGACTTGAAGGACGCACCCTTGACATCTCCGGAAGCGGTGCCCTTGCCATCTTCCCGGAGGAACCTCAGTCCAAGAATAAAATCACTCTTATTCTGACCCTGAACAGTGACCATCAGAAGATTGAATGCATCGGGCATATAGTACGAAGTAAACGCATACGAAGAGGTCAGTTTCAGATTTCTTTTCACTTTGACTACATTTCAGCAAAAGACAAAGATACAATCATCTCATTTTGTCTTCGAGAACAGCGTAACCAGTTACGTGAAAAGGTACAGACCGCAGGCTGACCCTGCCATCTTCTACCACATTGTGCGTTAAGATAGTGTTCCACTTTGCCGAAAAAGTATTATGAATACAATTAATGCACTTTCAGCCATTAAGTCCGTCGGGTCAGCAACTTCCGACTCCGGCAGCCGGCAACAGTCTCAGCAGCAGAGCAGGCCGGGGCAGATCTTTACGGCCACGGTTCTCGAATCTGCAGGTAAAAACCGATTCTATCTCGATATACTAAACAACAAAATACTTGCCCAGAGCGATGAAGTCAGCCTGAGTACCGGTACCAAGCTCAGCCTTGAGGTACTGAACACCTCCCCCCTGCTGGAACTCAAGATTATTTCCAGGACGCCGGAGATGTTTTACGGCAAATCGCTCACACTCCTTGGCAAAAACCTTGATATCAGCGGGCTCTTTCAGTCCCTTCTGAAACCATCTGATTCGCCTCTTCTTGCCAAACTGAGCAGTTCATCCCGGGAAGGTCTTCAGGAGTTCTACAACCTGCAGCAGACAGCACCTGCAGCTCTTGACAACGGCACCATACTTAAACAGCTCCTTGACCGCCTGGGTCTGTCTCTTGAAGTACTCCTCGCAAAGGGAAAACAGAACCAGGCAGTCCTTACTCTGAAAGCTGCCTTACTGGAGATTGGTGAGCGGATGAAACAGGGGAGTGAGCTTGCCGACACCGCCAACCGGCTTCTCGGAACCCTTGAACTGTATCAACTTGCCCAATTACGACTTGCACCGGATAATCTTTTTATATTCCCGCTGCCCCTTCCCTTTCTAGATAACGGCTACCTCCTTGTTGAGAAGGATCCTGACGGGAGCAGCGACCAGAAACTCAGCCGGCCTTTGCGTTTTTCTTTGCACCTGAGTCTCGAGCCGCTGGGTGATATTGAGATAACTTTCCTCCACACTGAAGAAGGCATTTATATCCGTTTTTCCTGTGAATCCGTTGAAAAAAGAGATTTTACCAGTGAGTATCGCCCCGGTTTAGAAGAGCTCATCAGCTCAGCAGAGGTACTTGGAATCACCTTCACCGACACGGCAAGCAATCCTGCAAACAATCTGATTCAGCAACTGGTTCCACACGGTGAATCCATGCTGGACACCACCATCTGAGTCACATGAAAAAAAATCAGCTGGAAAAGGCGGTTGCCATTCTCTATGACTCTCAGACATCCTCTTCACCAAAGGTTGTTGCCAAAGGAAAAGGAGAAGTTGCCAGGAAAATCATTGAGACAGCAAGGGAAGCCGGGGTACATATTCAGGAAGACGCCAATCTTGTTGAGCTCCTGTCCAAGATTGATCTTGGAGAAGAGATCCCCACTGAGCTTTATCAAACGGTTGCCGAGGTTCTCTCCTTTGTTTACCAGGTGAACGAAAAATTTAAGAAGAAAATAGAATAAGATATAGACTATGCGCTGGAAATTTGGACGCCAATGTGAAAATATTATTGATCTACTCAAGCTTCCAGGCTCAAAACGGCTCAAAGGCGGTGCAATAGGTGGAGTACTCATCGTACTTGTCGCCATCTACTTCTGGGTTAACCAGGGAACGGTCCTCGACGACAGCTCAGATCCTGACCAGCAGCAGTCCTATACTTTTCAACCTGACAATTTAAGTGACAGGGAGAAGGAACTTACGGATTTCATCTCCGTTGTTCTTGCGGACACAGAAGATATCTGGAAGAAGATCTTCTCTGAAAAAGGGGGCAGATACAGAAAACCGAAACTTGTCCTTTTTCGAACTGAGGTGCAATCATCCTGCGATGCTGCCG
>JAMOMO010000230.1 GCA_027067035.1 Desulfobulbaceae bacterium | reverse complement strand
TTTACTGTCCTGCTGACCAGACAGTATATATCGACCTGTCTTTTTTCCAGGAACTGAAAGACCGTCTTGATGCACCTGGTGACTTTTCCCAGGCCTATGTCATAGCCCATGAAATCGGCCATCATGTCCAAAAGCTCATCGGCATAACAGCCAAGGCTCAAGAGGCCCGGCAACTGATGTCAAAAAAGGAATCGAACCGGGTTTCGGTGAAGCTTGAGCTGCAGGCAGACTGCTATGCCGGTATCTGGGCCAACCATGCAGACAAGGTGCGCAATATCATAGAACCCGGTGATATCGAAGAGGCACTGAACGCCGCAAGCCGTATCGGTGATGATCGTCTGCAGCAGCAGGCAAAGGAGGGCTATGTCGTCCCCGATCCCTTCACCCACGGTTCATCTGCACAGCGGATACGCTGGTTCCGCACCGGTCACAAAACAGGCAGTCTTGAAGACTGCGACACATTCAGCGCAATTCAGCTCTAGCAGCTAGGCAACACATCTCCAGCGGATAGTCGCCACGGTAACGACCCTTTCAGAACCTTACATATTCGGCCTGTCACCTGCCGGTACCGTGTCTCTGCCCGCCACTTTTCCCGGGCCGTGATCAGGCTGCTCCCGATACGCCTGCAGTCCCGCAATCAACTCTTTCAGTTCCTCAATCTTCCTGTTCATATCATGGAGGTGAATCTGATCCCCATCTCTTTTTTCCTCTTTCCTGATTTTACTGCTCTCTTCATTGAGCACATTCACCACAACTCCGATGACCATATTCAGGAATGCAAATGCTGTGAAAAAAATAAAACTGAGATAATAGAACCATGACAGAGGATAGATATCCATGGTTTCATACATGACATCTGTCCAGTCCTCAAACGTCATGACACGAAACAGGGTCAACAGTGATATGGAAATATCTCCCCATAATTCCGGATTGATTACAGCAAAAAAAGTACTCCCCACTGCTGCATAAATATAGAAGATGATAAACATCAGCCCGACGATATATCCGAGCTGGGGTAAGGCGAGCAGCAGCGAATTGAGCAGCAGGCGCATTTCGGGAATGACGGAAACCATCCGCAGGACCCTGAAGATCCGTATCAGGCGACCTATGACCGCAAGTTCACTATCCTGGACAGGGATCAGACTTATCATTACAATAAGTGTATCAAAAACATTCCATCCCTGTTTGAAGAAATCGATCTTATTCTTTTCCCCAAGAAAACGAATGGATATTTCCGTTACAAAGAACAGGGTTATAAACCAGTCCAGCAGATGGATGAAATTGACCAGACCCGGCGGGATACTGTAGGTCTTAGCTCCTATCACCAGAGCCGAGAAGATTATAATCCCGATGACGACAAATTCAAATATTCTGTTACTGCGGACCCTGTGAAATTTTCGTTGTATCTCAGCGGTTCGAATAAACTTCATCATAAAAAAACTGTTGTTTCTTTCACGATTCTCCGGACATTCGCTGCGATGGATCCTGCGGCATCCAGGCGGAGCCGGAACAGTGCAAGAGGTATTTTCATCACCATCGGCTGTCCTGTGGAAATCCCTATCGTCTGCGCCGGTTTTTCCGGATGAAAATCTTCTGGTTTCGGCTCAACTCACGCTCAACTGAACGTCCCATTCGATCAGCACAGTAATTCAGTGCAGCCATACTCTCTTTGCCATTACTCTGAACAAGCACTTCTCCGCCATAGCGAAGCTTGACCACCATCAGACATTCTTTATCAATCCCACCCTTTGGCCCGTTCAGATCAGTCAATCGTACCGTGACATCCCTGATTGCCTCACCAAATCTTCCAAGGGCAAAACAGATCCTTCTTTCCATGGTGGAACGCAGCTCCCGGCTCAGCTCAAGACGATGTACTTTAATTCTGATATTCATATCAACGATCTGTATGGAAAATGAGCGCCAGCCGAGAGATAAGGAATGGGAGGTAGATTAATGGTGGCTGGCGCTCAAGCTTTTGCAGAATACAATCAGACTGGTTTTTTTCGCTTCTGCGGGTATTCATTCTCATTAACAATGAAGATCTTTTTCTCACCCCTGTCAGGTTTCCCTGCAGCATCAGGCGGAACCGTACACCTGTAACAGACGCCCGAAAGAGTAGCCGGAAAAAATCATTTGGACAATTTGATAATTCTGCACATATCATTCGACCAGACCAAACCATCGGGCTCGCAATCATTCAACTCTGCTCAGGAGAAAATCAGTCCTCTCTGCCGTTATCGTCCTTGTCAGCCTCCTCTTCATTTGCTCCCGATTTTCCATCACTTTGTTCTTTTTGGCTCAGCACAGTCTGCTCTTCAGACTGGCTCACCGTATCCCTGGCATTTTCCGTCTGCTCACAGGCTGTCAGACCGGTAAAGAGCAGTACCGCCACAAAAAACAGGCTCATTCGCGTACTCAGAAGCATCATTTCCATTGTCCATAGCGTTGTTTTTTTCATTGCCCACACTCCTCTGTTAAAATTTAGGGTTTCCAAACTGTTCCAAAAAGAGTAATCACCAAAACAGTTGTTACAATTAGATAAACAGAATGGAACAATTCGACAAAACCGAACAAAGGATACAACATGGAATGGCTTAACTATCACCATCTCTACTACTTCTGGACCGTTGTCCAGGAGGGTGGCATTACTGCTGCCAGCAAAAGGCTTCACCTGGTACCATCCACCGTCAGTGCGCAACTCACCACTTTTGAAGAGACACTTGATGTAAAACTTTTCCAGCGCGTTGGTCGCAACATTAAACCCACTGAAATGGGGCAGCTGGTCTTCCAGTACGCCGATGAGATATTCTCCATGGGAAAGGAACTCATGGATACGGTCCGCGGTCACCCTCAGGCCGGGCGAATCCCTTTGCGGGTAGGAGTTGTGGACGCACTGCCAAAAATGATTGTACGGGACCTTCTCGATCCAGTATTCAAAATGGATGAGCCGATCCGCCTCATCTGCTGTGAAAACAAAAAAGAGGCCCTGCTGGCAAAACTGGCCCTGCATGAACTTGATATCGTGCTCAGTGATTCACCTCTGGGAGCAGGGTTGAGTGTCAAGGCCTTCAATCACATTCTTGGGGAATGCGGGGTGAGTTTTTTTGCCGTTGACGAATTAA
>JAMOMO010000229.1 GCA_027067035.1 Desulfobulbaceae bacterium | reverse complement strand
CACCCTCAGGCGGTTTGCCAGGGGAAACCGCATCGGTTTTCTGGCCTCAGATACCATATCCGAACACAAAGAGGTCGCCAACATCTCCAAACGCTATGGCATTTCATTCAACATCCGTTTTGTGCAGACCTTCAGCGAACTCAAACAGGCCTTCCTTGAGCTGCAGCAGGAAACGGATATGATTTTCCTGCAGGAATGCCGTTCCGTAACGGGATTCAACCACAGAAAGATGATACAGTTCGTGAATGAAAACATAACAATACCCACAGGAACAACCCTTAATTTCCTCAGCCATTACGTCCTGCTTACACACGCAAAACTTGCCGGAGAACAGGGACGCTACGCTGCAACAACCGCCCTTGCAATCCTTGACGGTGCATCCCCGGCGGACATCCCGGTGGTCTCGAACAAAAAGGCCAAGATCTACCTGAACATGAAAATTGCCCGCAGCCTCGGGATCAAGCTCCCCATGGCAATGCTGGAGAATGCCCACCTGATAAGTGCGGAACTCCCCAGAGTCCTCTACGTCAATTCATACCACGAGGGCTACCAGTGGAGCGACAACATAGAAAAGGGACTTCTCAAGGCACTCCACATCAAGACGGAACCGGATGGCTCGTACGACACCTCAAACAGTGAAATCGAATTCAAGCTCCTGCGCATGGACACCAAGCTGAACAAATCCCCGGAATTCATAGCCCGGTCTGTCCGGAAAGCACGGGACGCCATAGACAGCTGGAACCCCGACATTGTGGTGATAAGCGATGATAACGCCGCCAAATACCTCATCAGCCCCTTTTACAAAAACAGCGGTTTTCCCGTTGTCTTCTGCGGCCTCAACTGGGATGCCTCAATCTACGATTTCCCCAGGGAGAACATCACGGGAATGGTTGAAATCGACCCGATTCTGGAGACAATCTCCCTCCTGAGGGTCTACGCAAAGGGACGACGCCTCGGCTACATCGGCAGCGCCAACCTTTCCAACAGGAAAAGTATCCGGAATTACAAAAAACAGCTGGGCATCAAATTCCAGAGCGGGAAACTGCTCATGGATCTGGACAGCTGGAAAAAGGAGTATATTCACCTCCAGGGCGAGGTTGACATGCTTCTCTGGCTCACAGCCGGTGACCTGCCGGGATGGAACCCTCAGGAGATACAGGATTTCATCTTTGCAAATACCAGAATCCCCACCGGCAGCGTCGCCGATCACCTTGCCGACTACACCCTTCTCGGAACCGTGAAGATTGCGGAAGAGCAGGGCTGGTGGGCCGGTAACACCGTCCTCCGGATCCTTGACGGAACCCCGCCGGCAGAGATAAAAGAGACCACCAACAAACAGTCCAAGCTTTACCTGAACATGACCCTTGCCAAGAAACTGGGCATCAAATTCCCCATGGAACTTCTGGAAAACGCAACTTTCATTGACAATCACGTTCGCACAACAGACCACTGATGAAAATCACCTCCATCACAACAAAACTTCTGGTATTTATCACTGCCGCCTTTGTCATCACCACAGTGAGTGTCCTCTATATTGCCGACAAACAGCTGATCCACATAATAGACAAGAGCCAGAAGGCCCTCTATTCGGAAAAAGTGGACACCATCTACAAGTTTCTGGCACGAAACAACGCACGACTGAAGAAGACAGGCATGGAAGAGGCGTACATTGAAGACTTTCAGGAGGCAAGCCTCAAAGCCCTTCGTCAGGATCACTACAAAACCGACAAAAAGATGATGATCTACCCCTTCATACTTGATTATGACGGAATGATTATCATGCACCCGCTGCTCCCCTACGGCGATCTATCCGTAAGCCAGCTTGACATAGTAAAGAAACTCCTCTCATCCGGAAATGAAGGCGGTTTTGACTACGACTATCTTGGTGACAAAAAATGGTGCCGCTTCAAAAAGTTCCCGGACTGGAACTGGATTATCGGTTACGCGGTTCCACTGGATATAAAGTACGCCGATGCCAGGGAGTTCCTGACCTCGCTTGTCTATATCATGGGCGGGGTGGCCCTGGTGGCCATCCTCTTTCTCTCTCTCATCGTTGCCCGATTCACCAAACCCATCACCAGACTGACCCGGATCGCCACCCGAATGGCGGACGGTGACCTGGATCAGCAGATAGGCATGGCCGGAGCCGACGAGGTAGGAACCCTCGCCAGCAGTTTCAGCAACATGCGTGACGCCATCCGGCAGAAGATCCAGGAACTGGAAGACGAAAACAGGGAGCGCGAAAAGGCGGAAACCGA
>JAMOMO010000228.1 GCA_027067035.1 Desulfobulbaceae bacterium | reverse complement strand
CCATGGGGTCCTTTGAGGCGGCACTGAGAAAATCTTTCATGGCAGCTTCTCTTGCCGAAAGATAGCCGTGGAGTATTCCTCTGTGGGAGAAGTATCGGCCTTCAAGGGGATCTGCGCTGATGGCCTTATCGGTGATGGCGAGTTGCTCTTTGATGATTTCCGGCGAGAGGCGCGGGTTGAGGTAGACCTCTGCGGTCTCACTGAAGTATCGTTCTGCTGAGAGTATTCCGGTCTGGGTTCTGGCGCACAGGAGGAGCAGGGGGAGTGCCAGGAGCAATCCGGCCTTCCAGCGCGGGGAGACTGTTTTCAGCAGAGTCGGCCGGTTGCGGAAGTGGAGCCTGGTATTTGATGCCGAGACCAGAAGGCCGCAGATAAAAAAGAAGTAGAGTCCGTTTGCCCCGTTGTGCATGTTGAAATCGGTGATCGAGTGGAACATGATGGCAAATATCGCGGTGAGGCAGGCGATAATAAGGAGTCTTGAATAGCTTTCCCGGCGCAGGAAGAGTTTTTTCATTCCATGTCGAAACACGGTGATGACAAATGATCCTGCAAGGAGCAGGGCAATGATGCCGCCATCGGTGATCAGCTCAATGTAATCGTTGTGGGCATGGTCGAAAATGGCTGTGGTGGGCAGATTGTTATACTGCGGGAATGCGTTGATAAATGTTCCGAAACCGGATCCGGTGAAAAAGAAATCGCGGATTAGAGGAGTACAGGCCTGCCATAACAGAACGCGGCCTTCAGCCAGTTCTCCTGTTTCGGTGGTGGTGGCGTTAAACCGTTCGAAAATCGGTTCCCAGCCAAACCAGGTCACGGCGATGAGAATTGTGCCGAAGAGGAGCAGGGGCAGTAATGTTCCGTTGTGTGATGAGCGTCTGGCCAGGAGAAACAGGAAGAAGAGCAGGGCCAGGTTGGCAGAAATAATCCCTCCACGGGAGAGTCCGATAAAAATTGAGGTGAAGATCAGGATGACGCTGAAGCCAAGGAAAAAATGGGTATTGGACTCCGGTGAGGAGAAGAGTGAAACTATCCTTGAGCGGAGCTTTCTGTCTCCTTTCAGGTTGGGCCGGTAATAGAAGAAAAGGGCCAGGACAATGGGGAAGAGCATCTCCATAAATCCGGCATAATGGTTGCGGTATATCCAGGGGCCTGTTGGGGAGACCTGATCCGGGACCGAACGGAACCAGTAGATAAGATCGGGTGATGTGAACTTCTGGAGGATGGCAAGAAATGCAATAGCCGTTGCCAGTCCGGCAACAATTTTTACGGTTTTCAGCAGGCGTTTTTTGCTGCTGAGAATTTGTATGGTGAGGATGTAAAAGAGGGCGCAGGTGCTTATCCGCAATGCTTCAAGCAGTGTGGCCTTCTGGTTGACGGTGAGCGGAATCCACTGTGCTGATTTTTGTAATTCAAGTATGGGGGCGTAGGCCTGGTGGACAGCAGGGGCGATTATTTTGACAAAACCGGCTGGAAGCGGCAGGAGCTGCAGCCACATAAAAAGAAGCAGGAGGCCAAGGGGCACAATGCCTGGAACATTCAGGAAAGGGTTCTCTTTTTTCCGAATCTCAAAGAGATGGCAGAGGGCGGTGAGGGAGACAAGGACTTCAAGCAGGCCGATGGACCATGTTTCCACACTGCCGAACGCCAGAGGGGCAAAAATAAGGCTGACGATAAAGAGGATGTAGGCTGGAGATCTCATACGTTATTTTTTCTTGAAAAAGAGTGAACTCTGATCCTGCTGCCCCGCCGAAATCTGTGTACGGGGCATTCAGGAAAAAGAAATAACTATAGAGATGGTATCATATTCTTCAGATTTTGTTTAATTTCTTTCCAGCGTTTTTTGTCAGGGTCTCCGGGGCAGGTTTGTCAATGAGCTACTCTTTGTTGTAGTACTCATAGTAGCCGTAATAGCCCGAACTCTTTTTGGTCTTTTTCAGGCCGTTGAGCACAATTCCCAGGATGGGGGCATGGATATCGGACATTTTTTTCAGGCCGGACTGCAGGGCATCGTAGGTGGTTTTTCCAGACCTGGTTACCAGCAGAACACCATCCACAAAGCTTGAGAGTGTGAGGCTGTCTGTCACCCGTTGCACCGGCGGAGAGTCGAGGAGGATGAAGTCATAGTTTTTGAGCATTTCCCTCACAAGTGTTTGCATCCTCTTTGACTGCAGCAATTCGGCGGGATTAGGCGGGATGGGGCCTGAGGTGATCAGTGAAATCGGTTCTCCGGGGATCTGCTTGATAAGGTTTTTGTTCGTTGAAC
>JAMOMO010000227.1 GCA_027067035.1 Desulfobulbaceae bacterium | reverse complement strand
GGGTTGTGTAATAGTCTTTTATGATATTCAAGGCAAACTGATCATCCTTGAACCGCTCCACAAACTCCCTGGCAGTGGCATACTGCTCCCGGGGGACGGCAAACTGAAGAAGAAGTTCAATCTCCCCAAGGGTCTTTTCCAATGTCTTTTTATTATCAAGCATCATCAGCCTCTTTTCTCTCAGAAAGGATCCTCTGCTGCCAGCGTTTTGTCTCTGCTGCCATATCAGCCGCCTGGCTGATGGCGGTGACCACAGCTATCCTTCTGGCACCGGCCCTGAGCAGCTCATCAAGATGATGCAGCTTAATGCCGCCCATGACGGTAAACGGCAGGCTGCAGTGACGTGAAAAGTCGGCAATACCTGCAGCACCCAGAAAATGATGCAGCCCCTCTTTGGTACCGGTCTCAAAGAGAGGGCCGATATTATAGTAGGATACGGCACTGCTTCCTTCGGCCACCTCTTCTCCGAGCTGAATGACCTGCTCCTCGGTATTACAGGAAAAGCCAATCAGAATATCAGGAGCCAGTTTTCTGATTTCAGCAGGAGCAATATCATTCTGGCCGACATGCATTCCATCGGCATCGGCAAGCAGGGCAATATCCAGACGATCATTGAGAAAAAACAGCACGCCCGCCTCACGTGTTTTTTCCCTGAAATATCGAGCCTTCTCCAGCAGCTCCCGGTCCGTACTGTCCTTGTCACGAAGCTGAACAATTCTGGCTCCACCGGCAATCACCTGGTCCAGCCACTCCCTGTCACTTCGGCCGGCTGCAAGTTTTTCACAGCTCACCGGATAGACCGCCACCTCCTCCTGAAACTGTCTGAGTCTCCTCTCATACAACTCACAATTCACAACACCCTGTACTGACAACGACATAAATAAAATCCCCTGGCAACAGGCCATGGACCACATGGCACTGGTTATGGACAGTGTCCGAAACTTGCTTTTAAAACAAAATTCTGTTACATTAACGGCTCGGGAGTAATTTTTTTACGTTAGAAATAACAGACCTTCGGCAGTCCAAAAAACTTCAGCACGCCAAAACACCATAGTTTATGGCGCTGATATTTTCTCTTACTCCTGTATCTCAAATTTCCAGGTGCGGCATGGAGCCGCCAAACAGAAATACGCTCCATTTGAGCATAGAAACATAGGTACACGATGTCAGAAAAACATGCAACATTGACCATAGAAGGAAACAGTTACCAGCTCCCCATAATCATGGGAACCGAAGGTGATCGTGCCATAGACATCCGTCAACTGCGCAACACCACCGGCTATATCACACTCGATTCCGGATATATGAACACCGGTTCCTGCAGCTCGGATATAACCTTTCTCGACGGAGAAAAGGGGATTCTCAACTACCGCGGCTATGAAATCGATTCACTGGCGGAAAACTGCTCCTTTGTTGAAGTTGCCTACCTTCTCCTCATGGGCGAGCTTCCAACCCAGACCCAGCTCAATGATTTCCGGGCCCTGCTTTCCCGCTTTGCCCTTATTCATGAGGACATGATTCACTTTTTTGACCATTTCCCGCCAAACGCATCACCGATGGCCATCCTCTCCACCATGGTCAATACCCTGCATAACTTCTACCCGGAAATGACCAGTGACTCTGGAGAAGAACTGCCGGAAATTGCCGCGCGGCTTCTCTCGAAAATCAGAACCATTGCCGCCTTCTCGTATAAGAAGTCCGTCGGCCACCCGCTGGTATATCCCCGTTATGACCTTTCATATTGCGGCAATTTCCTCAACATGATGTTCGATAAACCGGTGAAGCCCTATGTTGTTCACCCCCAGGTGGTTGCCACCCTCAACAAACTGCTCATTCTTCATGCAGACCATGAGCAGAACTGTTCCACATCCACGGTTCGTCTTGTCGGAAGTGCCGGAGTAAACCTCTACACCTCCATTTCAGCCGGCATCAGCGCCCTCTGGGGTCCGCTTCATGGCGGAGCGAACCAGGCGGTAATTGAGATGCTTGAGGCCATCCATCAGGACAACAATGATTTTGAAAAATATATCAAAAAGGCAAAGGATCCCAATGATCCTTTCAGACTTTCCGGTTTCGGTCACCGGGTCTATAAGACCTTTGATCCTCGGGCAACCATCATCAAACGAGCCTGCGAGCAGACTCTGAAGGCACTCAATGTGGATGATCCACTGCTTGAAATTGCCATGCAGCTCGAGGAAATTGCAAGAAGTGACGAATATTTCATCAGCAGAAACCTCTACCCGAATGTCGATTTTTACTCCGGCATC
>JAMOMO010000226.1 GCA_027067035.1 Desulfobulbaceae bacterium | reverse complement strand
GACCCCTATCGCGGGGTGAAGTTCTCCTATTATGCCGCGTACTGGATTCGTGCCTATATCCTGAAATTTATAATGGATAACTGGAGGCTGGTGAAGATAGGGACCACCCAGGCTCAGCGAAAGCTCTTCTTTTCACTGAACAAAGAGAAAAAACTGCTTGAAGCTCAGGGGTTTAAGCCTGAGGTGAAACTGCTTGCAGAACGTCTGAAGGTGAAGGAAAGTGAAGTCATTGAGATGAGTCAGCGCATGGACAGCTGGGATGTCTCCCTTGAAAGTCCTGTGCGTTCCGATTCGGACGATGAACAAAAAAGTTTCATTCCCTCAAATGGACCTGCAATTGAGGATATTGTTGCCGGTGAGGAGATGAAGGAATCTCTTGCCGGGTTGCTCACAGTGTTAAAAGAGAAACTCAATGATAAAGAGAAAATGATTCTTGATGAGAGGCTGCTCACGGATGAACCTCTGACACTCCAGACCATTGCCGACAGATTTGGCATATCAAGGGAACGGGTGCGGCAGATAGAGGTGAATCTGCTGAAGAAAATGAAAAAGTATCTTGAGGCGGAAATGCCGGATATTGTAGATTTTTTTGACGGTAAACGAATGGTGCAGAAAGTATGAAAATCCCGTTATTAGACCTGGGCAGTCAACTCCGCCCTTTACGTGAAGAGATTGTTGCTGCAGTGACTGACGTTATTGACTCGACGACCTATATTCAGGGTCCACAGGTGGTCGGGCTTGAGCAGGAGGTGGCTCAGTACAGTCATGTTGATAATGCCACGGGTGTGTCCAGTGGTACCGATGCCCTGCTGGTTGCCCTGATGGCCCTGGATATCGGACCGGGAGACCGTGTTCTCACCACATCATATTCCTTTTTTGCAACAATGGGAGTTGTCCTGCGCTGTGGTGCTCTTCCTGCTTTTGCAGATATTGATCCTGTCTCATTTAATATTGATCCCCGGTCCATGCGGGAGGTCCTTGACGCTGACACCGAAAAGAGCATCAAGGCGATCATCCCGGTCCATCTGTATGGCCAGTGTGCAGATATGGAACCCATTCTCGCAATGGCACAGGAGTATGATATTCCTGTGATTGAGGATGCGGCTCAGGCCATCGGTGCTGAATACCCGGACTCCAGTGGAGAGTGGAGGAGGAGTGGCTCAATGGGACTTGCCGGCTGTTTTTCCTTTTTTCCCAGCAAGAACCTCGGCGGTATCGGTGATGGCGGCATGGTGGTTTCAAATGATCCGGCCTTTGGAGAACTGCTGAAGATGCTCAGAAACCACGGGGCAAAACCCAAGTATTTCCATGCCAGGATAGGGGGGAATTTCCGGCTTGATCCCATTCAGGCGACAGTGCTGCGCATTAAGCTCAAACATCTGGAGAACTGGCATCAGGCAAGAAGGGATAACGCCGCATATTATAACAAGTTGTTTGCCGGAACATCGCTGACCACAGAGCACAGGCTGAAAACTCCGGTGGCTGTCTATGAAGAGGCTGCCCTGGCTGCTTCGGAACCGCGGAATCATCATATTTATAATCAGTATGTCATCACCGTTGAAAAGCGCGACGAGCTCATTGAATTTCTTCGTTCAAAAGATATCGGTTGTGAAATTTACTATCCTCTCTGTCTTCATGAACAGGAATGCCTCAGCGGGCTGATGGATAAACCGGTGTTACCGCATGCTGAAAATGCAGCACGTACAACAATTGCTCTGCCGATATATCCTGAATTGACAGAAAGCATGCAGGAATATGTCGTGGAACAGATTCTCGCTTTTTATCAGGCCTGATCCGCTCTGCTGCCAC
>JAMOMO010000225.1 GCA_027067035.1 Desulfobulbaceae bacterium | reverse complement strand
TACTTTCCCGACCCCATGTCCATTGACCGGGTTGAGGAACCGTATATCAAGGCCACCATATTGATACCTGAACGATACATGGGAGCCCTGATGACCCTCTGTATGGAACGTCGTGGTGAAAACACCAACTACCACTACCCCATGCCCGGAAGAATTGAGTTCACCTGTGAACTGCCGCTGGCCGAGGTTATTTACGACTTCTATGACAAGCTCAAATCCATCACCCAGGGATATGGCTCCTTTGATTATGAACTCTATGATTATCGGAAAAGTGATCTGGTCAAGCTCGATATCCTGGTGAATGGTGAAATTGTGGACGCCCTGTCACAGCTCGCCCATCGTGACAACGCAAGGGCCCGCGGTCTCAGAGCCTGTGAAAGACTGAAAGAGGAAATACCACGGCAGATGTTTAAGATTGCCATTCAGGCAGCCATTGGAGGAACCATTGTTGCCAGAACCAATATCTCTGCCCTCAGGAAGGACGTTACAGCCAAATGTTACGGTGGCGACATCAGCAGAAAGAGAAAGCTGCTTGAAAAGCAGAAGGCCGGAAAAAAGAGAATGAAAACGGTCGGAAATGTGGATATTCCGCAAAAGGCCTTTCTGGCAGTGCTGAAATCAGAGCAGTAATCAATCACCGGGGCTGTTTACCGGCAATGCATTCCGCCCCATCTAAATGCCCGTGGACCAGAAGGACACAAAAAAAGGCCTGATGATCGATGATCATCAGGCCTTTTTTATATTCTATGCTGCCCGTTTATTACTCTTTGTCAGCTTCTTTTGACCCGTCTTCACAGTGTTTCTTCAAGGGGCACTTCTTGGCGGTGATAACATCAACACCTTTTTGAGCCATGATGCTGAGGATTTCCTCTTTGGTAAACTGCGAATTTTTCTGTTTGGAGACATAGACCAGGCAGTCATTGCAAATATTAAATGAATACTTACCTACACTGTCAATAAGTTCCCAGCACAGTTTTGATGGATTCTCCTTAGCTATACACTTTTGGGATTCATCACATTTCATTATTTCCCAGCATTGCCATTCTGAACGAAGTGTCATAGAAGTCTCCTTGCAACTTTCAATATGGAACGGAGTCCGCGCTGCAGCTGCGGACACAAACAGTTCTATAGGTAAATATACCTACTATGAAAATTGAACCTATCCTATTTTAGTAAAAGTTGCAAGAGCTCTCTCCAATTCTTCCTTTCCCATGCCATTTTTTGCTGAAAAAAGAATACGTTGCGAGCTTTTTATGGTGTGCCCGGCGTCCAGTGCCGCCGCATGTTTCTGGCGCTGGTTGCCGGAGAGTTTGTCGGCCTTTGTGTACACGGGCAGATAATTTATTCCCTGCTGCTGTAACCAGGCCAGCAGCTGGGTATCCTGTTGTTTTGCACCGTGACGAATGTCCATGATCACCACCACGCAGCAGAGGGTGGTGCGAGTCTCAAGGTAGGAGGTTATCAGCGACTGCCACTTATCCTGCATACCGCGTGAGACTTTTGCAAAACCGTAGCCGGGGAGATCCACAAGATATGCCTCCTCCCCCAGCTGAAAGAAGTTCAGCCCCTGGGTTTTTCCGGGCCGGCCACTTACCTTCACAAGACCCTTTCTTCCGACAAGGGTATTCATCAAGGATGATTTCCCGACATTGGATCGTCCCGCAAAGGCGATTTCAGGGTAGCACGCCTCCGGTAACTGCTTGAGGCTGTGCACACTGAGCAGAAATTTGATATCTACAAATTTCATATAACCTTACTGAGGTGATACTCAATGATCCCTTCAGCACCTGCCTTGGTGAGGGTGGGTATCAAATCGCGTACCACATCTGAAGAGACCACCGTCTCAACCGAAAACCAGTCTGTATTGTATAAATTGGCAACCGTCGGAGCATTCAGGCTGGGAAGGATATTGATGATACTCTTCAAATTTGCCTCCGGAGCATTCATCTTCAATCCGACAATCCTCTCGGCCTTGAGTGATCCCTGCAACATAAGCGCAATATTTTCTATTTTCTCACGCTTCCACGGATCGTCCCAGGCCTCTTTGTTTGCAATGAACTGGGTGTTGGACTCCATCAGTTCATAGATGATACGCAGGCCATGGGCCCGTATGGTGGACTCGGTTTCAGTGACCTCCACAATGGCATCAACAAGCCCGGATACCACTTTGGCCTCGGTTGCACCCCACGAAAACTCAATCTCCACATTGATGTTCTTTTCGGCAAAAAATCGCCTGCTGACATTGACAAGCTCGGTGGATATCTTTTTTCCTTCAAGATCTTCAATG
>JAMOMO010000224.1 GCA_027067035.1 Desulfobulbaceae bacterium | reverse complement strand
GCCTGAAAATGAAAATATCGGGTCTTTGAAGGTCATGGGGAAGGTGGTGTGGTGTAAAAAACAGCCTGAAAGCGGTGATTATTTAACAGGTGTTCAATTTCTGAATATTTATGAGCAGGACCTTAAGATTCTCAATGACTTTGTTCAGGGCCGCTTACATGAGCGGGAAGCGCTCGCGTCTCTTTGATGAGATACCTTGCTGACCTGCATATCCATTCACACCATTCAAGGGCCACATCAAAGACATCTCATATCCGCAGCCTGGCAGCATGGGCTCAGATAAAAGGGGTTCATGTCCTGGCAAGCGGTGATTTCACACATCCTCTCTGGATGCGTGAACTTCAGGAATGTCTTGAACCAGCGGAACCGGGATTTTTCAAACTGAAAGAATCCGTCCATCGGGATTTTTCCGTCCTGTCTTCTTTTGACTTAACAACAGAAAACATTGCAACACGTTTTGTGCTGTCAGCTGAAGTCAGCTGTATATATAAACGTGACAACAGGGTCCGCAAGATACATAATCTTCTTTTTGTGCCGGATTTTGATTCTGCTGAAGAAATCAATCGACGGCTTTCAGCTATTGGGAATCTCTCTTCCGATGGCCGGCCGATTCTCAAACTTGACTCCCGTGACCTCCTGGAAATACTCCTTGAGAGTTCAGAGGCGGGCTTTCTGGTTCCGGCCCATATCTGGACACCCTGGTTTTCTCTCTTTGGGTCAAAATCCGGATTTAACAGCGTGGAGGAATGCTTTGGCGATCTTGCGGATCATATCTTCGCCCTGGAGACCGGGCTCTCCTCTGATCCTGCAATGAACAGATTGATATCAATGCTGGATTCATATAGTTTTATCTCAAACTCGGACTGTCATTCTCCTGCAAGGATCTGCCGCGAGGCCAATATTTTTGACACAGACTTTGATTTTTATTCAATGAGGGAGGCCATAAGGTTTCCATGTGACGGCAGGGGGCTGCAACGGTTTTCCGGAACAGTAGAATTCTACCCGGAAGAGGGAAAGTATCATCTTGATGGACACAGAAAATGTGATTTCTGCTGTGATCCGCTACAAACCCGTACCCTGGAGGGAATTTGCCCGTACTGTGGAAAGGCGTTGACCGTTGGCGTACTTTCAAGGGTCATGGAGCTCGCAGACAGGGAGCAGGCCGTTTTTCCCGATGGTTCGCCACTCCAATACAGTCTGATTCCACTTGTTGAAATACTCTCAGAGCTGCTGGGAACCGGTCCGGCAACAAAAACCGTGATGTCCCATTACCTGAAACTTGTGAGCTGTTTCGGTTCAGAGATGAATATCCTGCTTACCACTCCCGTTGAAGATATTAAAAAGGGCTACTCAAGTTTACTGGGGGAGGCTGTGGCACGTATACGTTCTGGAGATGTGTATAAAAAGTCAGGATTTGACGGGCAGTATGGAGTTATCAGCTGTTTTACAGCCGGGGAGGAGTCGGATCTGCGATCAGAAGATGAGATACTGCGCAGAAGAAGGGTTCGTCTCCGGAAAGCCGACTGACACGAAGTGTTTTTCGACGGACTGATGGACGTGAAAAAGTTCCTTATTTGTTAAGGAGCTGCTTCAGACATGCGGGGAGCTGATCTCCAAGTTCCGAGGCACTGTAGCCAAAGCCGTTTTTGTAGAGAATGTCACCGGCCATCCCATGGAGAAAGACAGCTGCTGCGGCGGCGGCCTCCACGTTGAGCCGCTGGCAGATCAGGGCACCGATAATACCGGTGAGGACATCACCCATGCCTCCTGTTGCCATGCCGGGGTTTCCGCTGGTGTTGATATAGGTGTGTCCCGTGGAGGAGGTCACTATGGTGCCGGCACCCTTGAGTATCATTATACAGTCATTCCTGTCACTGCTGTATATTCTGCAGGCCTCTTTTGCCGCCTTAACCCGATTGTCCTGTATCTCATCAATGGTGCATCCCAGGAGTCTTGCCATTTCTCCGGCATGGGGCGAGAAGATACGTGGTCCGGCTGCTTTTGGAAGGCTGTCTCTGTTTTTTGCGAGAATGTTCAGCGCATCCGCATCAAGGATAAGTGGAATTTCTATGCTTTCATAAAGCCTCAGAACTAGTTCCGATGTTGCCGGTTCTGTTCCGATGCCCGGCCCCAGGACCACGGCCCGCTTTCCATGGATATTCTGCTTGATAAAGGTGAGATCGTTCACTTCAAAAATGCTTGCTGAAACGGGGAGCGGCAGAGTCATCGCCTCAATCAGAAGAGTCTCGTAAACAGTGTTCAATTCCTTTGGAGTAAAGAGACTGACAAGGCCGGTGCCGCTGCGCAGGGCTCCCTTTACGGCCAGTGTCGCGGCACCTGTTTTTCCAATGGATCCGGCAAGTATTGCCAGGTGGCCGTGGCTGCCCTTGTGGGCATTGTCAACACGTCTCAGGGGGGCGACCAGAGCTGCAGCCGTGTTTTCGTCCAGCAGTTCCGTGCTGATTCTGGCACGCTCCATGACTTCCGGGGGAATACCTATATCAATAACAGATATTTTTCCGGCGAATTCGGGACCATGGTGCAGTACATGACCTGGTTTGGGGCAACCGTATGTTGCTGTATAATCGGCCCGGATACTGGTGCCGAGAATCTTGCCGTTGTCAGAGTCCATACCCGATGGAATGTCAGCGGCAATAACCGGGACCCCTCGAACAGAGTCTGAGAAATTTATAAAATTGATTGTCTCGGCGTGTTCTTCCGTAACGGTTCGGGTGAGACCGGTTCCGAAAATGGCATCTACAATGGCATAACACGGCTTTCCCTGGTTGATGAACTGTTTGTAGAGCACGGGCAGGGTCTGTACGCGTGCCTTTGAGTCTATTACATGAAAGGGAAGGCGCAGTTTTCTGACAATTGCCATATTGGCTGCCGCATCACCCTTGAGTCTGTCCGGGTCAACGAGAAAGAAGAAAATTGGTTTACAGCCTCTCTGGTGCAGATGCCTGCCGATGACAAGACCGTCTCCACCATTATTTCCAGGTCCGATAAAGAGAAGGGCAAAGGAATTCGCAGGTGAGCCGAGGACGTCCTCCATCATCCGCACTGTGCCAAGCCCGGCATTCTCCATAAGGACTATGCCGGGGATATGATAGTCTTCAATGGCACACTGGTCGAGGCCATGCATCTCTGCAGCATTGGGTAACTTCATGGGAACCTGGTTGGGAAAAATGGATTCAGGTGAGGGCCTTTAAAAAGCCGATTATGGTATCAGCAAGCTGCTGAGGATCTGAGTCAGCGTGTTTAATGATACCCAGGTAGTATCGACCAAGGGAGAAGACAAGAATATTGTCCCCTGAATTTCGTTCAACACAGCAGTAGATATAACGTCTTCCGCCCAAATCATCGGAGAGTGAATCGCAATATTTCCCGCTGGTGACAATGGCTGAGGAGAGGGCAACTGCCTCTTCATAGTTTTTGCCTACCACATAGCCGTCATTGCGAACCAGAATGTATCGCGATACACCCTCGATATCCCCAAGTCTTGAAAAATCTTTTGCTGTGGCCATTATGATTCCTCTGTTATGCTTTTGAGACTCTCAAGAAATTCTTTGCGGTCATCACTGTCATCGATCTCTTTTGCCATCATCTCGATGAGCTCGGGAAGGTTTTTGAGAGAAGGGGTACCCTTCTTTGCCCATATTGCCAGGGAATCCTGGAAGACCAGCCCGGCAACAGGGCCGATATGCTGGGCAAGGTTATTCTCCATACGGGTCAGGGGCTCTTTCAGCTCTGATTCCGGTGCAAGGAGTATGCCCATGATTTCTTCGGCAAAGTTGGCATCGTCACCAGGCTGTTCCTCATCCTGTGGCATATCAGACAGCTCTGGCTGGGGCAAGGGGTCAGGAACAATATTCAAGGCCATCTGTACCGTCATCTTGATCATACCCGGAGATAGTGACGGCTGATGCAGAAGAAAGAGCCAGTGTCCATCGCCGATTTCCATGCCACAGAGAATGAGATCTTTAAAACAGACCCTGATTCCACCGGTGTCATGAAAATGCACAGACATCATGGAGACGATTTTTGAGAGTTTTACACTGACCTGCTGCAATGATGCATCATCGCTTACTCCATCCGTCTGGTTGGAGTAAATGCCTTGTTCTGGAGAATAGAGGAAGCCACCTGAAACTTCAGGGAGACTGGCTATGATGTCTGAGAGTTTTTCTGGGTATTCCACGGTAGACTCCACTGCAAGATTCTGATTATTAAGGTATGAATGAGCTCATAGTATGGAAAACAGCCAAATCATCGGGTGAATGTGCCACCGCAAATCAATTCTGACGTGATGCACGCCGGGTACTCAAGGGAGATACACAAGAGTCGCTTGATCTGTTCAGGTGGCATTTGCAATCACTTTGCATAATAATATATAGATACTATATTGGGTATTTTGGGCTGTCAAGGTAAAAGAATTATGTAATCAAGTGGTTGCATGCACGTAAGCCTGTTTCTGGATAATATGAAGGGAGAAATGAACTGATGGATATCCTTGTTTTTCAGCAAAATGGTTCCGGGGAGCATAAAATACAGGGAGTTCGATGCCATGGAAAGAGCCTGAATATTACAGATGTTATTTCAATCGACAGCTTTCTTCCAGACTTTATAGAAGATCCGGAAGACTACATAGATGCGGGTTTCACGGCAGATCTTGTACTGAATTACCTGAAGCATCCCGACCTTGTGCATCATCTGATATCCATCTGTGAAAAAAACAGGATCCCGGTGATCTCCCCCGGGAAAAAAGGAGCAGGCTTTACTCCATTTACCTGTTGTGGTCTGGGGAAAAATGATTCCCTTGGAGAGTATGGGGAAAAATTTGGTTTACCGGAATACCGGGTCACTCTCAGCGGTGACAGGATCTCCGGGATAACGGTCCTGCGCGGGGCACCCTGCGGGGCAACCTGGGATGCCTTGCAGGAGTATATAGGCTGCCAGGTTGATGATGTACTGGTCCGGCTACCCCGACAGGTGCAGTACTTCTGCTCTGCAGATCCAAGCCGTTTTGATCCCGTAAGCGGTAAAAGCCCTGTACACTATGCAGGATATGTACACATTGCAGCCCTGAAAAAGGCCATAGAGGAGGCCTCTCAGCCTTCTGTCTGAATCCATGGAAGGCCTGCCCTTAAAAAAACTGCGGCGGGTTATGGGAGAACCGGACCGATCTTCCAAGGGAGACCAGAGGGGAAAAATCAGTGATCCTGTTTTCCGGTTTCGGGTTCAGGATCTTTTTCCGTCATAAGGCTCTTACAGAAACGGCACGGCTCAAAACCGGAATCCAGGGCAACCGTGATATTCTTAAATTCAATGGTGCAGTTTTTACAGTAATAAAATTCACAGCCCGGGAGATGAAAAACATGGCTCTTGATGTTTCCATGGACGGTGCCCTCTGTTAAGTAATCAGGCCCGACCACTGCAGGTTTAAGGCTTTGAGCCGGAACATCCGGTTCAGGCTCAACAGGATCCGAGGGCTCAGGGCTGTCTTTTCCCCGGCTGAATTTTGCGCGTTGTCCGGCAATGAAGGGGGAGAGAGTGTTGTCAATAAAATGAATCAGTCTGTTTTTCAGTGATTCCGGAAAAAACGGTCTTTCATCGGCCGCCTGTTTTATCAGGTATATTGCAATCACCAGGAATACAATATTGGGCATCCACATGACCAGGGCAACCGGGAGCGAACTGTCCTCGGCGAGTGTTTTCCCCACTGTGAAGAGTATGTAGTAAAAGATGAAAAAGCCGAGTCCCAGTGGCACTCCCAATGATTTTCTCCCGGGACCGGCCTGCAGACCCAGGGGCATACCGAGCAGACTGAGGATAAAACAGCCCACTGGCAGCACCAGCCTTTTATGAAAATGCACCAGCATGTTTCTTCCGGCAGGTGTGTCCCTGCCAACGGCAGTGGCCGAGTCCTGAAGTTGAATCATGGTCATTGAGGACTTGGAGCGTTTTGTCACATCCTCACCATCCAGAACAGTTGGTGGCTGCAGCGGAATGTTGATGGTGTATCTGTCAAAACTGATTATCTGAGACCGGGCCTTGTCAGGCCGGTGGAGACTGCCGTTCTGCAGGGTGATTGTCACCAGCATATTATCAATCTGGGCATCCATGATTCCATACTGGGCCATGGTTATAATGGGGTTGGTCTGCCCCCGCATATCAGAAACCCAGACGTTTCGCCAGAGACCGGTCTTTTTATCTATGGAGTCGACATAGACAACAAGATCACCAAGGGCCTCTGTGAACTGATGTTCTTTGATACCTTTGTCTATCTTCTCTTTGGCAACCTGAAACATAAGCTGTTTCAGGGCGGTTTCAGCACGTGGAATCAATCCTGCCGAAAAATAACAGGTAAGGAGTGCAATGGCTGCGGCAACAAGTACCAGGGGAGGGATCATCTGGTAAATACTGATACCGCTTGCCTTCAGGGCTAGAATTTCGGTATCGGAAGAGAGTCTTGTAAAAGAGATGATAACACCCATCATGGCGGCCATGGGGATGGAATACAGAAACATGTTGGGAAAGAGATACAGAAAGAGGCGTACAAAATCGACAAAACTTATTTCCAGTTCCAGAACAACGTTGAGAAACGGGATGAGCTTGGCAAGAAAGAAAACACTGTTCATGATAACAAAACTGGCAAAAAACGGGGCCAGCATCTCTGTTGCCAGATAGCTGTAGAGCAGTTTTGGAAATCGCAGTGTTTTTTGCATCTCTTTTTGACTGGAAAAAGTAAAATAAAGATCTCATTGAAGCAGTATATTGTACGGCTGCCAGAGTCTACTGAAAAAACGGAAAGGTAACAAGAAAGAACTGCAGAAAGACCGCAAAGCTTGTGAAAAAGAGAGAGATGATGTATTGAGGCACAGGTTATTCTTATTTATGCCGTCTGGAGAGAGGAAAAAGCATGCACTTATTTGAGACAGAAGAGGGTGATATCTGGATCTGTGTCACCTGTGGCCGTGAACGGGAACAGGAGATCAGGGCAAAGAACTGGGAGTATATTTTTGACCGCGATGACCCGGTACTTCGCTGCAAGCTGTGTGGCGGGCCGGATTATGAGGTTGAAGACTAAAACTGCAGTAACCGGCGAGGCCGATGGGGCATCAACGAAAACAGCAGTTATCGTCAAGATCTGATCTCAAAACAGATGCTGTTGATAACTGCTGCTTATCCTAGAACTTCGCATCCACCACCGGGCCATCAATGGTGACTTCAATCCAGTGCTGGTCCCACCACTCTCTGGGTGTAACAAAAACACCGTTTACCAGCATTGAAAAGTGCAGGTGATCCCCTCCAGCCATTCCACTTGTTCCCGAGTGGCCGATCACATCGCCTTTTTCAAGGCTGTCACCGGGTGAAACATTGATCTGACTCATGTGTGAGTAGAGACTGAAAACCCCCTGTCCATGGTCTATCATGACCATATTGCCGTAAATTCCAAGGTAGTCACCGAAAATAACAGTACCGTTGTTGGCCGCTTTGATTTCGGCATGTCTGGTTGAGGCTATATCCATTCCCAGGTGAACCTGTTTGTCAATGGCTTCACCCTTGTAATAGTAGGTTCTGTGGTCGGCAAATCCGGCTCTGCCACTCCCTGCCATACGAAGAAATTTCCCGGTCCAGAGTCTTTTTTCTCCGGGATTGAGACAGAGTTTACGGATTTTCTCATTATTCAGATTACGCACTGTCCGGTTTGCGTAGAGATATTGCTGGATCATGGTGCCCTTCATCTCGGGATAGTGTTCTTCAAATTCCGGAATTTTTTTCCCGAGGAAGCCATCGCCGATATGGATCTTATCCTTTTTCTGCCGTGGCTTGTTTAAGACCGTGGAAAAGCGTTTAACGGTCTTGTTTCCTGCGGCGTCCTCTGCAATTATTGAAGATGTGGTGATTTTTTCCGTGAAATAGGGGAGGGCAATGTAGGAGATATATTTGGAATCAGAACCGTCTGTCAGGGGAAATCCCGGGTGATAGGTCTCATTCATCTGGACCCCATGGGAAACAGCATCTTCCGCGGTAAAAATTACAATACCGGCACCACCGGGTTTGATATAGCGCTCACTGTGAATGATGGAAACCTTTGGTGCTTTGGTGTCAATGGTGACAGGATGGGTAAGTACACTTGTGTTTCCCTTTAACAGGGATCGTAAAGAGTAGTCAGTTGCGGTAATTTTCAGAGTGGCCTCACCGTCTGATAATTTCAACTGTTTGGGATTCACAATCAGGGCGATTTTCTCTTTCAGGGTCGCTTTCCGGGCATCACCACTCCCCCTTTGATACTGTTTGTTGAGCAGTACCTTTTCCTTGTTCTTCTGAACAAGCACTATCTCTATGGAACGGATACCGCTCTTGTTGTCACTTACCGTGAGTACAATTTTGCTGTCTTTACCGATATATGTGGGGAAATTTTCTCCGGTTATCAGGGGCTTTTCACCTTCAAAATAGGTGATGAAAACATATCCGGCAAGTCCTGCGATGGCCAATACTATAACCAGAAATAATGGAAAAGATGACCTTTTTTTAGAATGTCTGCTCTTGAGTCTTGTCATGGTGGTTTCCGTGGTTCGGGTATATGTGAATAATAGTGGTTTTATAGGCTGCGATTACAGGGAAACGCTCTATTCCCAGATAATCTCATATTTTTCGATATGGAGCTTTTTGCTGGGAACAATTGTGAGACGTTTGCCAATCTCCTGCTCAAGTTCCGTGGTGACAGTCCCTTCTTCCTTGAGAAGCATGTCGGCCACCCGGGGATGGACAGTGACGGTGATCTGTTGACTGGTATAGCGATGGGCCTTTCTTGATATCTTTCTGAAAATCTCATGACATATGGTTCGTCTGGATTTGAGTATTCCTTCACCGGCACAGTAATGACACGGTTCGCACATCATCTGGCTGAGATTTTCACAGCTCCTTTTACGGGTCATCTGGACCAGTCCGAATTCAGAGAGCTTCAGTATGTTAATCCGGCTTTTATCTTTTTTTACCGCCTCTTTAAAGGCATTAAAGAGTTTTTCGCGATGTTCCTCTTCTTCCATATCAATGAAATCAATGATGATTATTCCACCGATATTTCGCAGTCTCAGCTGGTAGGCGATCTCCTTGACCGCCTCCATGTTTGTTTTGAAAATTGTCTCTTCAAGGTCATTTTTACCAACAAATCTTCCGGTATTGACGTCAATTACCGAAAGTGCCTCTGTGGTTTCAATGATGATATATCCCCCGGAACGAAGCCAGATCTTTTTTTCCAGGGCACGGCTGATTTCCACATCTATGCCATGGGCTTCAAAAAGCGGGGCGTCTTCCTGGTAGAATGAAATTCTGCTCTGCAGTGAGGGGGCAAAGGTCTGGACAAACTTCAGCAGTTTTTCGTAGGTCTTTTTGTCATCAAGAATAAGACTGTTGACCTCAGCTGTAAAAAGATCCCGGACAGAACGGAAAGTGATATCCAGATCTTCGTAAATCATGGCGGGAATAGTCGTGGTACGGCTTGAAATATCCTGGATCTCGTCCCAGAGAAGCAGGAGAAACTCCATGTCCGCCTCAAGTTCCTCCATGGTTGCGTTTTCGGCAACTGTCCGCACGATAAACCCGGTTCCTGCGGGGCGCAGAGACTGGATTCGCTCCTTCAGGGTGTTGCGGGTTTCTTCATCCTGTATCTTTCGTGATATCCCGATGTGGTCGGTGAGAGGCATAAACACAAGATTTCTACAGGGAAGGGTGATGTGACAGGTGAGCCTTGCGCCTTTAGTTCCTATGGGATCCTTACCTACCTGAACCGTGATTTCCTGACCCTCGGTGAGCAGATCTTCAATGTTCATACCGGGGCTGCGGTTCATGTCGGTGTCGGGCACAGATGAAGAAAACTCAAGTTTACCGCAGGGACTCTGCCTTTTCATCATTCTTGCATCAAGATCGGCATTTGATATGTAGACATCATCAACATAGAGAAAACCTGTTCTTTCAAGTCCGATATCAACAAAAGCAGCCTGCATGCCAGGCAGGACCCGAACCACTCTCCCCCTGTAAATATTCCCCACCAGGCCCTTTTCCGTGGGGCGCTGCAGGTGAAATTCAGCAAGATGTCCATTCTCCACTAATGCTATGCGAATCTCATAGCTGGTGGAGTTTATAAGTATTTCTGAGCTCATATGATGTTTTTGGTAAAGGGGGATGTCAGCCGGTTGGCAGCTTGTATCTGCTCATATTGAAAATATTATATTTATACAGTATTTTGATCCTAAAATCTTCACCTAAATCCAAACGATTTCCCCGGTTATCCCCATATGAATGGTCTTTCTGTAATTCTCCCGACATACAATCGTGCTGCCATGATTGAGAGGGCTCTGGATTCTGTACATCGTCAGACTGTTGCCTGCGATGAAATTATTGTCGTTGATGACGGTTCAACTGATTATACATACGACGTGGTTTCGAGCTTTTCAAGGAAATGTGATATTCCCGTACGCTATTTCAGGCAAAAGAACCGTGGACCTGCTGCTGCACGGAACCGCGCTGTTCGTGAAGCACGATGCCCACTCATCGCATTTCTCGATTCAGATGACCACTGGCAGAAAAAGAAGGTGGAGATCCAGAAAAAAAGTATGCTTGAAAACCCGGAATATCTTATTTCTCATACTCAGGAACGCTGGTTTCGAAGGGGAGAACATCTCAACCAGAAGAGTATTCACCGGCCCCGCAATGGCCATATTTTTGATCATTGCCTGAAACTCTGTGCTGTGGGAATGTCCACTGTGATGCTGAGAAAAGAGCTTTTTGAAGCTGTAGGCATGTTTAACGAACGGCTGAGATGCTGTGAAGATTATGATTTCTGGCTGCGGTGCAGCTGGAAGCTGGAATTCCTCCTCGTTGCCGAAGCACTCACCGTCAAGGAGGGCGGGCGGGATGATCAGGTCTCTCAT
>JAMOMO010000223.1 GCA_027067035.1 Desulfobulbaceae bacterium | reverse complement strand
GAAGAGTCTGAAGAGATGTGCTTTGGGTATGCCGATAAACACTGCCGGTCGAACCCCCTCAATACATTTAAGCAGGTTCCTGTAGCCCATTCCGGGGTCAATGAGAATAACGGGAGCACCGATCTTAAACAGTGCAAAGCTCAGGCAGATAAAATCAGCAGAGGGTTTTACCATGAGCATCACCCGTGCCCCGCTGCGCACCCCGTTTTCACTCAGGATGTGGGCGTAGGCATCTGACTTTCCGGCAAGCTCCTTAAAAGTGAGCTGCCGCCCGGAAGCGACTTCAATCAGGCCAATTCCGTCACCTGCCCTGGCGGCACTTTCAGTGAGACTGGTGGCAATATTGAAACTCACTCTCTGCCTCTGAAAAAATGTGATGCAAGCGGAGCTATCCGTTCAAAGGCATCTTCAAGAACGTAGTGACCACTGTCCTCAAAATAGTGCCTTTCCGCATGGGGAAACCGTTGACACCACTCATCATAGAAAACCCTGTTAAAACAAAAATCCTGCCCTCCCCAGCAGATCAGCATGGGAATCTTCAGATCCTGGAGTTTTTCAAGTCCCTGTTCGACCTCAAGCAGGGTCTGGTATGACGGGTGATTCTCATCAAGGGGGATATCCTGAACAAAGGCTGAAACAGCAACCCTGTTTTTCCATGAGTTATAGGGTGCCAGAAACGCACGTGCTGTAGCCTGCTCCATTTTCCGGGTCACCGCCATATGGACTGCAGGTCCTGCAAACCCGTTCAGCCCACGCACCAGAAAGTTTCCGATCAACGGCCATCGACAGACCGCAATGCGAAACGGGATCTGTCTGGAACGAAATGCGGCGGTGTTGAGCACAAGTGCTTTTTCCAGCAGCCGGGGATTTCTGGCTGCCACTCCCATTCCAATGGCCCCGCCCCAGTCATGGACAACAAGGGAGAATTTTTCAATCCTGAGCTCCTGAAGCAATGCCTCAAGGTTATCGATATGATTCTTCAGGCAGTAGTCATAGTCCCGGGGTTTATCGGAGAGGCCACAGCCGAGATGATCAATGGCGATAACCCGATGATCAGTACCAAGAAGACTCAGCAGACGCCGGTAATAGTATGACCAGGTCGGATTACCGTGAACCATGACAATCACATCACCCTGGCCCTCATCCACATAATGGAGCCTGTGTGCTCCTCTTTTGAAAAACTTATTTTGAAAAGGGTAGTCAGGGTACACAATTACACTATTGGTAAAATTTTAAATACAAAGCTCCTCGGCTCTGACTATAGCAGAAAGAAGAGCTGCGGGGAAAGTGTTTCAACAATTTTCAATACAGAGGCGTCTCTGTGTTCAATGAGACAGGATCCCTTCACCTTCAAGTGCCGGACCGCTCTTGTGGAAGAACAAATCCTCAGGTATACAACGGATTCAGGTTGATCAGGAAAGCAGATCCTGTATAATCAAATATCATTCATTTCAATATATTCTGCAATCAGGTTTTTTCTATGCTTCTTGAAATAAATAAGCTCAATCTCAGTTTCCACCTTGATACGGGTAAAAAGCAACAGGAAGTAAAACAGGTTCTCCACGATATTTCTCTTACTGTGGAACAGGGCGAAACCGTTGCCCTTGTCGGTGAATCCGGTTCCGGAAAATCTGTGACCGCCCTCTCCATTCTGCGACTCCTTGAAGAGTCATCCCATGTCGATACAAGCGGAAGCATCCGCTTCGAAGGCACAGACATCGCCTCTCTTGATAAAAAACATATCCGCATGCTGCGGGGCAATAGAATTGCAATGATTTTTCAGGAGCCCATGACCTCACTGAACCCTGTCTACACCATAGGAAATCAGCTGAAGGAACCACTCTTTCTCCATCAGAAAATGGACAAGGACCAGGCGGAAGCAGAGGCCATCAGACTCCTCGAACGCACAGGTATCACAGAAGCTGCGGCCCGGATGAAATCCTATCCCCACCAGCTTTCCGGCGGACAGCGACAGCGGGTCATGATTGCCATGGCCCTGGCCTGCAGACCGTCACTTCTTATTGCAGACGAGCCCACCACCGCCCTTGATGTGACCATTCAGGTGCAGATCCTGGAGCTCATAAAGGATCTGCAGAAAGAGTTTGGGATGGCACTGCTCCTGATCACCCATGATCTCAGCCTGGTGAAACAGGTGGCGGACACTGTGCATATCATGAAGGAGGGCAGAATTGTCGAAAGCGGCAGCACCCCGGAAATATTCAAGGCTCCGAAAGAACACTATACCAGGACCCTGATGGACGCAGTCCCTGAAGAGCACCGTGTCCCGAGACAGAACCGGGAGACAC
>JAMOMO010000222.1 GCA_027067035.1 Desulfobulbaceae bacterium | reverse complement strand
TCCCCCACTCGGCAAGAAGGCTTTCAGCAATGACATTCGGACTGTTCGTCGGGTCGGTCAAAAGAAGTGCCTTGGGACAGCCGAGCAGCTGTGATGCAAGATTTTCCCGGCTTCTCCCATGCAGACTGACAAACCGGGCATCATCCCACGGAATCTTAAATCTGGCAAAGGCCAGCTGCATGGATGAAACAGCAGGGACAATCTCAATATCATGCCGGGCAAAGCTTTCAAGTATCCTGCGGCCAATCCCAAAAAAGAGCGGATCTCCAGATGCCAGCACCATCACATCGCCCTGCTGCAGTGTCTCCTCCATAACATGAAAACAACTGGCAACGGGGACCACCGGAATACATGGCGGAAGGCTCAGCTGCGGCAGCTGCCTCCTGAGACTTTCATACTGCTTTTTCCCGGCAGCAACCGCTTTGACACGGGAAAGAACAGAAAGAAACTTTTTATCTTCACACGTCGATGCGTCAAATCCGAAAAGGTGAATTACCGCGGCCATAGTTCTTCACCTCACCCGGTGCGGGTAACAATTGTTGTTGTGGCGTCAACCAGATAGACAGTCACCTCAAGCCCTGAGACCTCCATGGCATACTCACGCGCCGCCTCACAGACCTTTGTGATCATTTCCCGCTCATCCCTGTCAACAAGACGGCCGTATATCTCACGTGCCGTATTGGAGCCCTGCAGGGCATCTATCAGTGTATCGTCAGCCCCCAGGCCCTGAAGAAAATCGAGCGCTGCCTGAACCTCGAGCGCACCATTGCGTACATGGGTCTGAGGTATTTTCATTCCGGCTTTCATCACCTTTGCCCACATCGCAGCAAGATGAATACGTTTAAAGCCATGTTTTCCGGCTTCATCAAGGGAAAAATGGAGATAATCCCCCATCATCACCTGCGCCTCTTCTGGAAGATGGAGGGCCTCCTGAACAGCCCTCTCTGACGTCCGCCCGGTGGAGAGGATCACATCTTCAAGGCCCGCCTCCTTTGCCACATCCATTGATGTGGAGATGGTGGCTGTCCAGGCATCAGCTGAGATCGGACGAACAATTCCCGTGGTTCCAAGCACTGAGAGCCCACCCACAATTCCCAGCCTGCTGTTCAGGGTTTTCAGGGCAAGCTCTTCACCATCGGGGATGGAGATGCTGATATCAAGACAGCAGTCTTCTTTTCCGGCAGCACCCATGGCCTCGGTCACCGCCTCGCGAATCATCTTTTGAGGAACGGGGTTTATTGCAGGATTTCCAACAGAAACGGCAAGACCTCTTTTGGTGATTTCACCCACTCCCTTACCGCCAAGGATCATGAGAGGTTCACGCCTGCCGTCATCGCAGTCTCCTGCATACACGGTGGCATCAATGCGTGCACCATTTGTGACATCAGGGTCATCGCCGGCATCTTTTATGACAGATGCCATGGCCCTGCTGTGGGCGTCATCAAGAAAGCGTGACTGGACAATATCAAACTGTACCCGTGATCCATCGGGGAAGGGAATTTCAACCGTGTCCTGCGCCACGCCTGTGAAAAGAAGCATGGCTGCAGCCTTTGCGGATGCAGCTGCACAGGCACCGGTTGTATAACCAGATCGTAATTTTTTCATAAACCTGAATCCGTGACAAAAATCCGGCAGGAGATATCACATTCTGATTCCATCACTCTTCCTGTTCAAGGCGGTCCGGATGTTTCTTTCACTCTGCTGCACGGTTTCCGGATACACTAAAAAAAAGGCCAGCCTGCATAACAGGGTGGCCTCTCAATAGAAGAACAGCGTCATAAAATGGTCGGGACGAGAGGATTCGAACCTCCGACCCCAGCGTCCCGAACGCTGTGCTCTACCAGACTGAGCCACGTCCCGACCTGTTATTACGCATTTTCACTATTTTGAAATAAATACCAAATATGTTTTCTCGTTCCAAACACATTTTGTTATCTGCATTGCTTTGAAATATGCACCATCTCCGGACATTGCGCAACATTTTTATGCCCCCCGGCAATGAAGAAAAAGCAGAATCAATGGTACTGCCCGGACCACAGCTGACAGGCTGATCGCATGAAACCTCTCTTCCCCACGGCTCTGTGAAACAGAACAGCTTCCGGGAGCATGCAGGAGATGCGCCGGGCAGACCCGATGCTGCTGTTTCAAAAAAAGCAGCCCGGAGCAGCGACGACGCCTGAAAACAAAAAAGCCCTGTCTTCCTTGATAGTTACTTAAGGAAAACGGGGCTTCTCAATATCGGACATAACAGCTTTAGGCACTGCTATGGCAAACACAAATCCGGAAGGTCTAGTTAATCGCCTCAGAAAG
>JAMOMO010000221.1 GCA_027067035.1 Desulfobulbaceae bacterium | reverse complement strand
TTCAAGACAGAGCAAACTCCCGCCCCGGCACTTTCTGTCCCTGTTCTACTGCGCATCGATATACCCTATAAACTGCGGATAAAAGGCCTGTATAAACTGCAGCGCCCGGTGTTTTACCTGTTCCTGATCAGCGTTTCCAAGATTTACGGAAACACGCACAAATGCATGCTGTTCCCCTTTTCCCGTCAGTTTGTTTATGGCCACGCTGGTCTTGTTCTTAAAGGCCTCGGTATTGGTTTCATGGCCTGCCTGGAACCAGTAGAGCACAAGCTCTTTCCGATCGGCAACAGAGGTGATTATCTCATTATAATGAACAAGGTATGGCTCAACAATCAAACTCTTTCCAGGCTCCCTGCTTTCTATTTCCCAGCCCTGGGATGGGTAGCAGATAAGGGGAGAATGTGCAGCAGAGGCCTTGTCTGCTGTGTAATAGTATCCAATATACAGTGTTATAATCCCGTCTCCATCAGCATAATCGGCATAGAGATAATCATCCAGCCGCAGCAGATCCAGAGCACTCTTCTCCATTTCAACATATTGAAGGAGCCGGTAGCCCTCTATCTGCTCAAAAAATTCCCTTACAGATGGTTTATCAACACCCTTCACAGCCCCTCTGCCATGGATAAAAACAGTGGTGAGCAGAAAAATAATACTGAGGAGCAGCAGTTTCCTGTTCATCGCATTTCTCCATACTCCAATACCCGGTGAACCAGAAGCAGCATGGCAAAGGCCAGGGCAAAGACCAGCAGTCCTGTGGCCGTATGAAGAAATCCTTCTGAGAGGTCCAGCTGGAAAAAGTGATAGAGCAGTATCATTGAGCTCACCCGGACAATATTGACGGCAATTGCAATGGGAATAGAACTCATCAACAAGAGAATCTTTGCCACTCTGGTCTTCAGCATAAAGTAGCCCATGATAAGACTCAGGGTGAACAGGGTGATGATGGAACGCATCCCGCTGCAGGCCTCAACCACTTCAAAGCTCTTTCCGGGTGCATGCATCACGTTTCCCTCTCGCAGAATGGGAACTCCTGACAGCTCAAGCAGCAACTCACTTACCTGGGAAACCTTCAGCTGCAGGGGGAAAGTAACTTTGATGTAAAGCTGTTCCGGGACAGGAATCAGGATAAGAAGGAGCACAAGGGGAGTAAACAACAGCCTGACAGCCTGGATGCCGCCGAGAAAAATCAGCAGACCAGCAAGGGTGAAATAGAGGGACAGAGAAATAAAGGTGGGCACCTGGGTAAGCAGGGAGAAAAGATAGGAGACCGTGGAGAGCAGGATAAGCAGCAGACCAGCACCGCAAAACCGCGGTGTCGTTTCCGCCAGTTCATCCTTTTTGCGCCACACCATGTACACAAGAAGAGGAAGGGTCAGGAAGGCATGGCTATACTCCTCTGAATTCTGCCATTTCTCCACAAGAATTTCAAAGGCCGGCAGGTATGCCGTAAAAAAGAGTGTGCCTGTCAGCAGAATAAAAAAAATCCGTCCTCCAGATAATCTATCCATTTGTCTCCTGGCGACTCATCGGTACGGAGCGCGTCATGCAGCTCCTTTTGCGCTGAACACTGCCCATGGAGTTTTCAGCAATATCTTCAGATCCAGCCATAAGGACCAGTTTTCAATATATTCAAGATCAAGCTCCAGCCACTTATAAAAAGGCAGGCTGCTTCTCCCGGAAATTTGCCAGATACAGGTAAGCCCCGGTTTCACACTGAAGCGTTTGCGTTGAATACCCCGGTCAAAAAGATCCACATCGCGGATGGACATCGGCCGTGGCCCCACGAGACTCATTTCCCCTCGCAGCACATTGAATAACTGGGGCAGTTCATCAATGCTGGTCCGCCGGAGGAACCTTCCGACCCTGGTAATCCGGGGGTCATTGGCTATTTTGAATATGGGCCCTTCGGCCTCATTGAGATGCTCCAGTTCTTCCAGCTTATCCTCTGCACCACAATACATGGAGCGAAGCTTGATCATGGGAAATATATGCTTGCGCAGACCGACACGCTGCTGCACAAAAAACACAGGCCCCGGTGAGTCAATTTTAATGGCAATTGCAGCAAGGGCTATAATCGGTAACACCAGAGGCATTGCAAGAACTGTAAGGGTGAAATCAAGTATACGTTTCAGTAAAAGCTGTGTCGAATCCTGGACAACTGACTCCAGAGTCAAGAGTGGAATCTTCCCCAGCAGGGTGAGTGATATCTTTGCCACATGAACATTAAAAACATCAGCCATAAAACGCAGTTTAATTCCCTCTTCCTCGCAGGCAATGACAATTGATTCAGCGTCCTGCAGCATGGAGCGCGGAATA
>JAMOMO010000220.1 GCA_027067035.1 Desulfobulbaceae bacterium | reverse complement strand
GGGCAGCAGGACAATTCACAATCCGGGGAAGATGCTTCTGCGAAAAAAGATGCTGATAAACAGAAGGATGGACAGGACCCGGCTGCCGCTGCTGCACAAAAAGCCGGAGAAGACAGGGAAGCGACAGAAGAGGCTGCAGCGGAAAAGGCTGAACAGGCTGCAGCGGCCCGTGATGAAGCCAGGAGGCTTCTGGGAAAGATGACTGCCGCTGAGGCAAGAGAGCTATTGAACAGCCTGCGGGATGAAGAGGGTGAGTTAAATTTTGTTCCGGCGGCAGGAGCCAATGGAAGAAGAGATCAGGAGACAGTAAAGGATTGGTAATGATGAGTAGAAATTATTTTTCAGAGAAGCGTGTCAGGGTTTTGGGTCTGCTGTTTGTGCTTATTTTTTCACTGGCGGCGTCTGCTGCGCAGGCAGCGGTGCAGGTCTCGGCCAAGGTGAGCGCTCCGGAGTTTCCTGTTGACAGAGCTGTGATGTTCACCATCACCGCCACGGGGGTACGATCCTTTCAGCCGCAGATACCGGAGGTGGACGGCCTTGTTTTTCATAAGCGTGGTCAGTCCAGCAGCATGGAGTATGTCAACGGCAGTTATTCCACCTCTGTCTCCGCCATGTATATCGTTGAGGCCATGCGTGAGGGAGATTTTGTCATTCCCGCCATTCCCGTTGTAACCACTGACGGGACGGTGATGACTGCGCCCGTGGCAGTGAAGGTTACGGGCTCCAAAGCCGCGGCCACGCTATCACCCCGTCAGAGTGCGGGAACGGCTTCCGGTACAGCAAGACTCCGCTCCGGTGATGCTGCCAGGGTTGCCTTTATGCGAGTGATCCCTGCCAGAGAAAAAAGTTACAGCGGAGAAATTATACCGGTACAGATAAAGGTCTACTTCCGGGACGGTATCAAGGCAAACCTGAACAGTCTGCCCCAGCTTCAGGGGGATGGTTTCGTCCTGCAGCAGCTTGAGCGGGAGCCGGCTCAGTCCCGGGAGCTGGTGAATAATATTCCGTACACGGTCTTGACCTGGGACTCTGCTCTTTCGGGTGTTAAAGAAGGTGTTCATAAGATCAGCCTGGAAATAGAAGCGACTCTGCTGCTGAGACAGCAGCGACGTCAGCCGCTTCATCCCTTTATGGATGACAGTTTCTTTGACAGCTTTTTCGGATCTTATCAGGAAAAAGATGTGAAGATTGCAAGTCCCATACTGGATATGACGGTACTCTCCCTGCCTGACAAGGGAAAACCTGACAATTTCAGCGGTGCCATTGGTTCGTTTAGCCTTGATGTGAGTGCGCGTCCTCTGGAGATTGCCCAGGGTGATCCGGTGACCCTTGTCATGACAGTGAGCGGCAAAGGTAATTTTGACAGGGTACGTGCTCCGCAGCTGAGTGACAGCACCGGCTGGAAAACCTACACACCTTCATCTGAATTCCTGAAGGACGGGGCCGCAGGTTCCGGTAAAAAGGTCTTTGAACAGGCGCTTGTTGCAAAAGATCCTGCTTTGCAGGCCATACCTTCGGTGAATTTCAGTTATTTTGATCCGCAGGCAGGAAGCTATAAGACCTTGAGCAGTGCGCCCATTCCCCTCCATATTACCGGGAATGCGGCTCCTTCTGCCCAGTCAGCTCCGGCCATGATCTCCGGGCAGCAGCAGAAAGGGGCTGATTCTGGACAGGTGGAGAAAAAAGAATCCCCTGCGGTATCGAGTCCGCCTCTGGCCACTCTGGCACCGTTGAAATCTGAGGCAGGAGGCCGTACTCAGGGTCTGGTGCCCCTGTATGAGAGGAGCTGGTTTCAGATCCTTGGCGTACTTGTTCTGATTGCCCTGCTTGCCGCGATGATATTCAAACTGCGGACAGCTCGTTTTGCAGCCAATCCAGCCCTGCAGCGACGTCAGGCAATGAAGCATCTTCTGGCGCTGCGATTTGCAGAAATTGACAAGGGGCTGGCCGAAGGGGATATCCGGGCCGTCCTCCTGGCAAGCCGCAGGGCGATTCAGGAGCAGTACGGGCTTCTCTGGGGTACAGAGTCGGGGGCCATAACATGCGCTGATCTGGAGAGAAAAATTCCGGCTGATTCTGTCCTGCTCACAGTGTTCAGGGCGGCGGATGAGAGTGCATATGGCGGCCGGATGATGAGCTCTGAAAAGGTAAAGAGCCTCGCTGACGCCGTGAAAAAAGAACTGGAAGGTCTGTCATGAAGCGATCTGTTGTCATACTGGTGTCTGTGATCCTTGCCGCACTTTTTACGAGCCTGGCGGAGGCTGATGCGGCAGATTTTCAGAGTGATCAGGCTCTGTTTCAGGAGGCTGTTTCAGCCTAT
>JAMOMO010000219.1 GCA_027067035.1 Desulfobulbaceae bacterium | reverse complement strand
CCTCACAAACGACCTTTCCGTCGGTCTCCGCACTCCGCTGCAGGATGCGGAACGGCTCAAGGAGGATTTCGGCTGCGCCATATCCTCGGTTGTCAAACCGAACCATGTGGTGGACGTGCCCACTGTCGGCGATCGCGAACCGCGTAAGGTTACCCAGAAGGTACTTGTGGATATTCTCCAGGCGAGAATGGTTGAGATCCTTGAGATGGTGAACCAGGATCTGATCAACTGCGGTCTGAAAAATAAGATTAACGGCGGGGTGGTGATTACGGGGGGTACTTCCCTGCTTGCCAATCTTGCAGATCTGGCAGAACAGATATTTGATCTGCCGGTCCGTATCGGCTATCCGGCACAGATCGGTGGAAAGGTCAACGCAGTGAACAGCCCCCGCTGTACCACCGGAGTAGGGCTTGTGATGTATGGCCGTCAGCATCAGCTGGACAAGCGCTACAGTGACAGTTCGATGGTTGGACGAATGAAAGACTGGCTGCGGAAGATAATGTGATTTTTTTTGGTATTTGCAGAAAAATGTTTCAGTGCGACACGGTAAATGGTATAATTTATCTGTTTAAATTTTATGGAAATGTTGCGTATGTGTGCTGCAGATTTCGTGAACATGGGAGAGGATATGCCGTTTAGAATGGCGGAAACAGAAGGAGTTGCGGTTGTTAAAGTCATTGGTGTGGGTGGTGGTGGAGGTAATGCCATCAACACAATGGTTGAAAATCGCCTGCAGGGTGTTGAGTTTATCACAGCAAACACAGATAAACAGGCCCTCGATCAGTCACGGGCTGATGTGTGTCTGCAGATCGGTCCGGGAATTACCAAGGGACTGGGAGCCGGTGCCGATCCGGAAACCGGTGAACAGGCGGCTCTTGAGTCCATTGATGAAATAACAGACAGCCTCAAAGGGGCTGATATGGTTTTTGTCGCAGCGGGACTTGGCGGCGGAACAGGTACTGGTGCTGCTCCCATTGTGGCAAAGGCCAGTCGTGAGATGGGTGCCCTGACCGTTGCCGTGGTCACCAAACCGTTTCATTTTGAGGGAAAGTTTCGCATGCGCAATGCGGAACAGGGCTGGGCAGAGCTGCGCAAGTATGCTGATACCATTATCACTGTTCCCAATGACCGGCTTCTCTCCCTCATGCAGAAGAATTCCAAACTCTCTGACATGCTGAGTATGGCTGATAAGGTTCTGCTGCAGGCTGTGAAGGGGATTACCGATCTCATAAATGTGGCCGGACTTATGAATGCGGATTTTGCCGACCTGCGTACCGTGATGCGGGAAGTCGGTCCTGCCATCATGGGAACCGGTTTTGCGGTAGGTGAAAACCGGGCAACAGAGGCTGCCAACAGGGCCATTGATAATCAGCTTCTTGAGGATGTTGGTATCGATGGAGCCCGCGGGCTTCTCATTAATATTTCCGCTTCCGAAGAAACCTTCACCATGGCTGAGTTCATGGAGGCCTCTGCCCTTATCCAGGATAAGGTTGATGATGAGGCCAAGGTGGTTATCGGCGCCCTCTACGATGAGGCACTTGGTGATGAGCTGCATGTGACGGTTATTGCAACAGGTGTCGGTGAATCAGTACCCCAGAAAAAAAATATGGTCCAGGTGAACATACCTGCCAAAAATACTGCTGTCCCGGAGAGTCGTGAAGAGGAGGCCAGACCCGGCAATCCTCAGCCGGCTGCTCCCAACCAGCCATCCGGGAGTTCTATATTTTCTTCCTCCAACTTTAACGGATTTGAGAATCACGGTATTTCCAAAGCGGAACCTCTGCAGTCCGGTAAGGAGCGGAAGCCATGGAATGAGGACTATCTGGAAACACCGACATATCTCAGGAAGAAAGCCAATTAATGTTGTGAGAAGTACCCTCTGCGACGGCGCAGGGGGCTGATCTTACAGGAGTACTTGTCCCGGTTTTCCTGTCATTCACCGGGGTGGACCATTTGGGTAGAGGCAAACAGAAAAAGAGGGATGGCGGTCGGGGACCAGGACTTCTGGACCTGGAAAGCGGAACCTATCTGAAAAAGTGGACAGGAAAGCTTCCCGTTGCCCTGCTCTATCCGAACACGTACGGTGTTGGTGTTTCAAGCCTTGGCTTCCAGCTTGTCTACTCACTTCTCAACGACCATGACGATATCGTCTGTGAACGGTTTTTCCTGCCCGAAGATGCCCATTCCCCCCTGCGTTCCTTTGAGTCAGGCCGTACCCTTGACGAGTTTCCTCTTCTCTTTTACTCCATAAGTTTTGAACATGATTATGTGAACATTGCCCGTCTGCTGCTTTCCGGTCGCAGCGGGCTGTTTGCAGAAAA
>JAMOMO010000218.1 GCA_027067035.1 Desulfobulbaceae bacterium | reverse complement strand
AGATGCCCATTCCCCCCTGCGTTCCTTTGAGTCAGGCCGTACCCTTGACGAGTTTCCTCTTCTCTTTTACTCCATAAGTTTTGAACATGATTATGTGAACATTGCCCGTCTGCTGCTTTCCGGTCGTAGCGGGCTGTTTGCAGAAAACCGTGACAACGGTCTGATTTTGCCAGGCAATCAACTGGTTGTGGGGGGCGGTGTTGCCACATTTATGAACCCCGAACCTCTTGCCCCCTTCACCGATCTCTTTCTTTTAGGGGAGGCTGAGGCTCTGTTGCCCGCGCTGCTTTCCCTTCTGCTGGCAGGGCTTGATGAGCTGCCGCGGCCCAGCCTTCTTCTTCGTATTCAGAAAGAAATTTCCGGCGCATACGTACCGTCTCTCCATGAGCCGCAGTATGATGCATCCAGCGGACGACTTGTGGCCAGCGTTCCTGCTGCAGGCATACCGAAGCGTGTCTCGAAGGTTATTGTGGAAACCGTAACCACGGCAGCCCATTCTCAGCTTCTCAGCCCTGCGGCTGAGTTCTCTAATCTCTATGTGACGGAACTCGGACGCGGCTGTTCACGTGGCTGCAGGTTCTGTGCAGCAGGATTTATATACCGTCCGCCTCGTCTCTGGGACGCCGACGCGGTCGTAAGGGGTGTGGAGCAGAGAAGTGACTCCGTGCGTCGTATTGGCCTGCTCGGTATGGAAATGGCGGCCCGGGATGAACTTGAAGAGCTCTCCTCCTATCTCCTGGACAGCGGCTGTTCCCTCTCCTTTTCATCACTGCGGGCCGACAGGATATCGGGTCCTCTGCTCAAGCTTCTTGGCAGCAGTGGTTTGAAAAGTGTGGCCATTGCTCCCGATGGTGCCTCGGAACGACTGCGCCGGGTAATTAATAAAAATCTTACTGAAAAAGATATTCTCCTTGCTGCGGAGCGACTGGCGGGAGTGGGGCTCTATAAATTAAAACTCTATCTGATGATAGGGCTGCCCACTGAGACCTATGATGATCTGCAGGAGATGATCGATCTTATCCGGAAGGTGAAGGCGGTGATGCTGCCTCCCGGCAGAAAGAGAGGGCGTCTGTGTGAGATCAGTCTGTCGGTGAACTGTTTTGCCCCGAAACCCTGGACCCCCTTTCAGTTTCATCCCTTTGGTGGTGGAGAACCCGATCCTGATAACGGATCACCTGCTGCGTTTGCCGTGAAATCATTAAAGAAAAAGATTGTCTTTTTGAAGAAGGCCGTGCGTCAGGAGGCAAATGTGAAGATGAATCATGATAAGCCTGAAAATGTTCTGTTCCAGGCCGTTCTTGCACGGGGCGATCGCCGGCTTGCCAATGTTCTTGCCTTAATGGCCGCAAAAGGTTTACCCTGGAAACAGGCAATGCGCAAAGAGAAACTGCTGCCTGAGTTCTATGCCGTACACCGCTATGGGAGTGATGATTATCTCCCCTGGAACATCATAGATCACTCCATAAAACAGGACTATTTATGGGCCGAATATCAGAAAAGTTTTCAGGCAAAGACCACTGTGCCCTGCGATACACGGGTCTGCAGACGCTGTGGGGTTTGTGGTGACTGAGAAACCGGCGGAAGAGCTCCATCTTGAATCTGCTGCAGTGGATGACCCGGAACAGCTTGAAAGGCTTCGTGCCGGTCTGATGCCGTTTCAGCTGGTGAAATATTTTTCCTTCACCAGCCTTGGGGTGATTCTGATTTTCACCCTGTTTCTCTCATGGGTTATATCGAGACATGCCCGTGACGTGATGCTTGACCAGAGTGAAGCCTATTCGCTACTCCTTGCCGAAAACCTTAACCAGCAGGTTTTCAGGGCTTTTGTGTTGCCGACCGTCATTCGTTACGGGAAAATAGCACTCTCCAATCCCGAGCAGTTCCAGCTGCTGGACAGAATCGTCCGCAATGCCACAAACAGCATGAAAATTGAAGCTGTAACCATCTATGATTCCAGCGTGAACATCATTTCCTACTCCACCAGTCATGAACTGGTTGGAAAAAAAGATATGGGTGGTATTGAGTATGAAAAAGCCCTTTCGGGCATGGCAAATTCCCAGATTATTTCCAGTGGGAATGTCCTGAGTCTGCTGCCGGGGACCCAGGCCGTACACTGTCGTTTAAAGACTTTTATTCCCTTTCGTCAGGTTCGTGAGGATGCAAGTGGTGATGGACCGATCATGGGGGTTATAGAGATTACCCAGGACCTCTCCAGGGAGTATGAGGCCATTGTTGAGCTTCAGGGGAGGGTTATTCTGGTGTCATCACTGGTTATGACCATTCTCTTTCTTGTCCTGCTGGTGATTGTCAGCAGGGCTGACAGGATTATGGAAAAAAGGGTC
>JAMOMO010000217.1 GCA_027067035.1 Desulfobulbaceae bacterium | reverse complement strand
AAGTGTTGTACGCTCGGCAAATACAGGATTTTCCTGCTTTATAGATCCCATGGGACGGGTGTCGAAGCTGTCTCCCCTGTTTGTGAACTGGGAGGCGGCGGAGCGGGTTGCAGTAATGGAGGAGCGTACGCTCTATGTGCGCGGCGGCTATCTTTTCGGGCCCGCCTGCCTCCTGCTCAGCGGCCTTGCCTTACTGGTCAGTGGGATTTTGAGAAAACAGAACTAATATATTTTTGGGAGTAGTTGTTATGTCAACAGAAACAGGAGCTGCAGTCTCGAAACAGAAGTTGCAGGATCTCAAAGGCCGGATGCTGGCCTTGAAGGAGCATCTTTGACTTAGCCCGACTGAAAGATGATCTTGAGAACCTGGAACAGCAGACACTGATGCCCGGGTTCTGGGATGATGCGGATACCGCGAAAAGGGTCCAGAAGGAACTTGGAAAGCTGCAGGATGCCATCAAAGGCTGGGAAGAGGCCTGGGAAGAACTGGAAGAGGCTGAACTGCTGCTGGAAATGGCGGGGGAAGAGGGTGACAGTGATATAGAGAATGAAGTCGCTGCGTCGCTCCCTGCAATAGAGGAACGTCTGGAGGTGGCGGAGCTTGAGTGCATGTTCTCCGGTGAGCATGATGCCGCCAACGTCATTATTTCCATCCATGCAGGGGCCGGCGGAACAGAGGCTCAGGACTGGGTGGGGATTCTGCTGCGTATGTATCTGCGCTGGGCCGAGGCCAAAGGGTTCAAGGCTGACATTCTGGATATTCTGCCGGGTGATGAGGCCGGGACCAAGAGCGTCACCTTTATTATCAAGGGGCGTTTTGCCTACGGTTACATGCGATCCGAACTTGGTATACACCGCCTTGTGCGGATATCGCCCTTTGATGCCAGTGGCAGGCGCCACACATCCTTTGCCTCGGTGATGGTCATGCCGGAACTTGAGGACAACATTGATGTTGAAATTGATGACAAGGATCTTCGCATAGACACCTATCGGGCCAGTGGTTCCGGCGGGCAGCATGTGAACAAGACGGATTCTGCCATCAGGATCACCCATATTCCCACAGGGGTGGTGGTGCAGTGTCAGAATGAACGCTCTCAGCACCGTAACAAGGATATGGCCATGAAGATGCTGGCTGCCCGTCTCTATGAGCTGGAAAAAGAGAAACAGGCCGCTCAGGCGGAAGGGCTCAGCGGAGATAAAAAAGATATCTCCTGGGGCAGTCAGATCCGCTCTTACGTCCTGCAGCCCTACCGGATGATCAAGGACCATCGTACGGAGGTGGAAATGGGAAATGTGGATGCGGTGCTTGATGGAGAACTGGATCCGTTTATCAAGGCCTACCTGCTCTGGGCCAAATAGGAAGGGCTGAGCCGTGTCATCCTGCGCAAAATGCGGAGCCTGTACCACGGTTTGCCCGGTCTACCGAAGCAGCGGCAGAGAGGGCCATTCTGCCCGGGGCAAGCTGCACCTCATTGATGTCCTGGGGCTTGCCGGGAGCAGCACCGTCTTTGTGGATATCTTCTCCGCCTGCCTGCTCTGCGGGGCATGCAGTGCCATCTGTCCGCGGCAGATAGATATCGAGCAGGAACTCATTGCAGCCCGAAGCAGTTTTTCCGTCCTCAGCGGTCCCCATTCCTACGAAAAATATCTGGCCCGCAAACTCCTTGATCATCCGGGGAGTCTTGCGGGCCTTCGTCTTTTGGGGCGGGCCTGCGGCAGGGTGCTTGATGGCAGATTACCCGAAGATTCAGGGCTCAGACTGCGTCTTGCCATGTTTCGTGATGATGCTGTCTCAGCTTCTGTCACGGAGGATGCTTCGGCGGCAGTTGTCGGCGGAACAACACTTACCTGGTTTCCGGGATGCTCGGCACGTTATCTCTTTCCGGATGTTCTGGCCTCCTGCAGGACTCTTTTTGCAAAGAATTCCTTGAATCTTCATTTTCCCGAAGCGCTGGTCTGCTGCGGTCTGGCTCACTGGGCAGCCGGAGATACTGAAGCTGCCCGCAGAAGCGGTCGGAAAAATATTGAAGCACTGGAGGAGACCGATGGTCCTATTCTTGTCTCCTGCGCCTCCTGTTATTCCCAGTTGAAAAAGTACCCCAGACTCTTCGCAGGGGCTGAGGGGTGGCAGCAGCGCGCGGCAAAGATGGCCATGCGGGTGGTGGAACTCAGTGTGTTTCTGGAAGAGCTGGAGGGGGAGCAGAGTGTTGTCAGCTCAGGTGGGAATGATAAGATAAGGGTGTTTTACCATGACCCCTGTCACCTGCGCCATGACGTGGATGTGGTGGATATGTCACGGCAGCAGCTGTTGAAACTCGGCAATGTGGAAATTGTGGAGCTGCCT
>JAMOMO010000216.1 GCA_027067035.1 Desulfobulbaceae bacterium | reverse complement strand
TGAAAACCCAGTCTCTCATGGTTAACGGCTATTATGATATCGATACAGGTTCTCCATGGACTCCTTTTGTCGGTGCCGGTATCGGCTGGGCCAAGGTTGATCTCAATACCCCGGCCCTGCCGCTCGGCGACAACGACGATGTATTCGCCTACCAGTTCATGGGCGGCGTAGCCTATGCAATCAACGACCAGTTGTCTCTTGATGCCCAGTACCGTTTTTTCGGGACCCAGGATGCCACCATTCAAGGGGCTGATTTCAGCATGAACAGCAATGATGTTATGGTTGGTATCCGCTACAGTTTCTAAACGGCAGATCTATAATCAGGCATAACAGTCCGATAAGCACAAAAAAGGCTCTGGAGATATTCTCCAGAGCCTTTTTTCATGTCTGCACACTGTAATATCCCCCCAGTTCAACCCATATTTTTCACTTTGACATCACCTGTCCGTGCAATATAAAGTAGGGTACACCAAACACCGTTTCTTACCAGTGTCGCGTCAACGATGAAATGGCGCAAAATTGCATAGGTCTTTTTTGTGCCTGCGTCTTTGTGGATTGGGGCGCATAGTAGAACTCTATAACTCAAGCCTCAAAGATGCAGGCGCGAAAAAATACTTTTAATTTCAGTTAACTACAAGCGGACACTAGTGACATGACAAAGACAATCGGCATTCGCAGAGAAGATAAGAATGAGTGGGAAAGAAGAGTTCCACTTGTGCCGGCTGATGTCTCGGAATTACGCGAACGACATGGAATTAAAACCATCATTCAACCGTCGGAAATCCGTATTTTCAGTGATGGGGAATATAGAAATGCCGGGGCTGAAATCAATGAAAACCTCCAGGCGGCAGATGCTGTTTTTGCCGTTAAAGAAATCCCGCTCCATATGCTTGAGCAAGGGCAGACATACCTGTTTTTCTCCCACACGATAAAGGGTCAGCCGTATAACATGGGGATGTTGAAAACGTTAATAGAACGTAAGTGCACCCTCATCGACTATGAACTTATTGCCGGCAGGAACAACAACAGGCTGATCACCTTCAGCAGCTATGCAGGGCTTGCAGGAATGATCGAATCGCTGCACGCTTTTGGTAAAAAAATGCAGCTGAAAGGATACGAAACCCCCTTTGCAGAGATACTGCAGGCATATCAGTATGCGTCTCTGGAAGATGCTAAAAAGCACATCCGTCAAATAGGAGAGATGATTGCACAACAGGGTTTCCCGCAAGAGCTGGCACCACTGACCGTGGGATTCCTGGGATATGGCAATGTCTCAAAAGGTGCCCAGGAAATGTTTGACCTCCTGCCCGTTACAACCATTGAACCGGATCAACTGGTACAGATGGCGAAAAAGAAAAAACCTGCAGCAGACAATCACACGCTTCTCAAAATCGTTTTCAAAGAAGAGGACATTGTACACCCCTTACATGGGGCCTTTACCCTGCAGGAGTATTTCGATTATCCGGAACGATTTGTGTCTGTTTTTGACCGTTATCTCCCCTACCTGAACATACTCGTCAACTGTGTATACTGGACTGAAAAATATCCACGCTTTGTCAGCAAAGAAGATCTTCGTGCAAATATCCAGAGGGAAAGTGCCGCAGGCATACAGCTGATCGGCGATATCAGCTGTGACATTGACGGCTCCATTGAAATTACCCGGAAATCAACCAAGCCTGATCAGGCCTGCTATACATATAATCCAGAAGATGATTCTTTTATTGACGGGATAGACGAGGGAGGGGTTACCGTTATGGCAGTCGACAATCTGCCATGCGAATTTCCGTTGGAGGCATCAAACGAATTCTCAAAGGAATTGAAAACCTTTGTCAATGATATTGTCACAGCAGATTTCACAGCGGACGTTGATGCGGTTAAACTCCCTTATGAGATACAAAGGGCGGTCATTTTATACAATGGCGGCTTGACCGGGAAGTATGAATATATGAAAAATTTCCTTTAACTCATCCTTGGAATGGCCCGCAAACAACGGCCCGCTGTACGCCGGGAGTAAGAGCATTGAAGCCCTGGATGAGTTTCTCCCGGCCAAGCAGAACATCGACGATCTGGCTGGAGTATCTTCGAGTACTCTCCCTGTTCATCCCCATCATAGGCCAGCCCCACAGCGAGGAGATTGTCACCCCATCCTGAACAAAAGAGGGCTGGGGCAGAAACGTGGCGCCCAGTACGGGTTCAACTGCACTTCGGTTTGTTTCACTGCCGCTGACAAGATCTATCACCACTGACCCGGAAGGGATGGTGTTTTTGACATGCTCGTTGGTTATGAGATAGGTCGAGCCCCGCAAATGGAGTGGCAGGTCAGCACCATTTACGACAAGATCAACA
>JAMOMO010000215.1 GCA_027067035.1 Desulfobulbaceae bacterium | reverse complement strand
TATTTTCTCACACTGACGCCAGGCAATCCAGGCATTTCTGGATGAATAAAAGAGACCCCAGCCAATGGAACAATAAAAGAACCCCATAAATTCGCGCGGCAGGGAGGATTTGCGCATAACAATCCCTGCCGCCATCATCACCGCCACCAGCATCCAGGTCTTGATGGAATAGACTCCACCGATACAGCGGCCATCACGGGTGGCAATAATCCGTCTGATACTTTTCTCAGCCGAACGATCCAGCATATATTTTGACTTCACAGTTCCAAGGAGCAGCGCCGGTGCCATGAGCCATAACTGATTCGTGGCCATCAGCCAGATACCACCCCTGGCCATAAGAGACAGGCCGACAATGGTCCAGATGAACGCTGCGACAAAGAGGTGCGCCGAGCGAGAGGCATTGGGTTTGAGGTGTGAAAGTTTTCCAGCCATTGGAACCTGGTAATTTTCAGGAAGAGAATGTCTGAGAGATCTGTCCCGGGGTGGCAGTTCATTCTGTAGTAAATCAGACATCAAAGTACATTGGAACAGTAAAAAACCAGAAGACGATAGGTGCTCATGCTTTATATACTGTTACAATACACTCTGCCTGTCCCATAAATGAGACAAGCCCATTCCCCCCTTAAAAAGGGAGAATGGGCTTGCAACTAACTGCTTTCTAAGTGACTTAGACTTCAGTTACGGTGATGGCGCCCTCAGGACAAACCTCAACGCAGGTCTCACAACCGAGACACTCGTCTTCTTCAACAACCTCTGCCTTACCGTCTACCATTTCGTAAACCTGAGCAGGACAGGCGTTTACACATTCTTCATCACCAGCACATTTGTCTTTATCTACAATTACTTCCCAAGCCATAACAACCTCCTAAAATATTTAAGAAATAAAAAACAGACACAATAGGGTATCTGTCTCAGTCTCCATAAGCATTAACGCCATACTGGAACACTTTGTTTCGTGTATAGTCAATTAATTCAACACCCGATTTTTGTCAAGCATAATCGGAGCATTTCAAGGGGAATTCAGCGATTCAAAATGGGCCGCTGCCCACGGAAAAATCCTATTTATTCAGGACAAAAAGATTGACCCCAGATCCATCTGTCTTATACTGTTATTTTCCGGTTTTCCCTTTACGATCTCCTGAATCAATGCGCGTTCAATGGAGATGCTGCCTGCCTCACTCGAACGAAATAACAAGAGCTGAGCTGAGCCAGCCCCCTCAAACGAGGCAGCCTGCATTTCCGACAGACAGGGGAAATCACGGCGCAGAGCGGGAACAGCCGGGCTGTTATTTACCAAAGAACGATAAACCAAACACATCAGCATACCTGTTGCCACCTTTTATCACGGACCCGGGTATGCATGACCTACAGAGAGACAGCAATGACAAAGAAGAAAAAGAAAGCGGCCAAAAAGGTCAAAAACAGGGCCCTTGTTGCAGAGAAAAACGAAGAGGCCATGGTGGAGGGAATCCTTGAAGGCAGCCCTGATGGTATTGGCGTGGTTATAGTTCGCCTTGAGTGCGGCTGTAAAAAGATGGCTGCGGTTGCCAGGGACGGTGAACCTGCCTCCAAGCTGATCATGTATCGTGATCAGGCTGAAAGTATCTGTGATAAATGCAAGAAAGACAATGGTGATTTCATGCGGGTTACCGAAGCCTTTATCCACTGGTCAAAGCCGGAACCCAGCGATCAGGAAAAAGAGGCCATTAACGCCAAGGTACTTGGCACCATGCCGGTGATCCATTAACTGCACGCAGCTGCGCAGCATGTTCAGCACCATGTCGGCTCCACTCTGTCTGTACTGAGCAGGCACCCCGGAGAGAACTGAATCCATGAAAAATAAAATGCGCTTGCTCATCGTTGACGATGAAGTGGATCTCCTCAATCTTTTGAAAAAGGTCCTGGCAAAGAAGTGCAACTGCGAGATTTCCCTTGCTGCAACCGGGGCCAAGGCAAAGCAGCTCATCGTCAGCTGGAATCCCGATGTGGTTCTCACTGATATTATCATGCCGGAAACTGACGGCATGCAGCTACTCAATTTTATACAGTCCAACGACCCCACCATCTCAACCATTATCATGACCGGCTACGGCACAGTGGAACTTGCCGTCAAGGCCCTCAAAAACGGCGCCTACGACTTTTTCGAAAAGCCTTTTGACAATGACAAAATCAGCCGTGTGGTCAAACGTGCCCTGGAACGAACCAGACTCCTGCGGGAGAACATCCGCCTCCAAAAGCAGGTTATCAACAACTGTAACTCCACAGATTTCATCGGTAAATCCAAACGACTGCGACAAACAGTAGACCTCCTGACCCGTTTCGGGGAGAGCGACGCAACCCTGCTTATCCGTGGCGAGTCCGGGACAGGTAAAGAGGTTGCCGCCCGCACCGTTCATATGGCATCCAATCGCGCCGCCAAAAAGATGATCACCGTCAACTGCCCCGCCCTGCCGGAGCAGATCCTTGAAAGTGAGCTCTTTGGCTACTGCAAGGGAGCCTTTACCGGAGCAGACCACGACAAGGACGGCCTGTTTCTTGAGGCAGAAGGATCCACCATTCTCCTCGATGAAATTGCAGATATCCCCGTGAGCCTTCAGACAAAGCTCCTCCGGGTCCTCCAGGAAAAAGAAATCCAGCCGCTGGGACAGACCAAGACCATTAAGGTGGATGTACGGGTGCTGGCCTCCACCAATCAGAACCTTGAAGAGAAGATAGCCAGAGGAGAATTCAGGGAAGATCTCTACTACCGCCTCAATGTGATGAGTATAGTACTGCCGTCATTAAATGAGATACGGGAGGACATTCCCCTGCTGGCCCATCATTTTCTGGCGCTCTACTCCAGCGAGTATGGCAGAAAAGATCTCTCCTTCAGCCCTGAGGCACTGCAGTTTCTGATGGACAGAACCTGGAAGGGAAATGTCCGGGAATTCCAGAACACCATTAACAGGGCCGTATTACTTGCGGCAGACACGGTTTTAACTCCAGGTGACCTGAATGAAGGTGAAGAGGACAGTGACTACGGCCACAATCACCCCGACGACTGCTTTCCGGACGGTCTCAACCAGCTTCCCTACAAAAAAGCCAAAGAAAAACTTCTCTCAAAATTCACCATCAGCTATCTCAACAATGAGCTTCTCAGCAACAGCGGCAATGTCTCAGCAGCCGCCAAAAAAAGTGGCATGGAACGTCAGGCATTCCAGCGCCTCATGAGAAAATATTCCCTGAAATCAGAGAACTTCAAATAACACCCCCTCGATGCAACACTTATGTTGCACTGACTCTTTTTTGTTGCACCACAAATCACTCTTTTCAACCCTGAATTCCCCTGCCCCACACAATTTCACCGTTTCATTAAACAGCATCTACTTGTTAACACACCATTTTTCAAATACTTAGATTTCATTTTTTTCTGGCATCACTTGTGCATTGCTCACTGCAGATGTGGGCCAGCAAGAAAACCTCGTCACGGCAGCTGAAACCCTGTTCTCCATGTCACAGCCATCGAACCAGACGATACGGCTGGACAGAACACCCCTGAAACTGCCACAAAAATGTTGCACTGGAGTCCTATGATTCATCAGAGAAAAATAAACATGAAATTCTGTTTGCTCCTCCTTACAGTTTTTCTTATTTTTCCCGCCCAAGCCCAGGCACTTCAATTCCATACTGCCCCTGAAGGAATATATGTGCATCAGCTGGCTCACATCTTTTTTATCGCCTCACTCTGTTATCTGTTCTGGGATATCCGCAGAAGTTCCTTCCCCGGAAAAGGCTGGCGTTTTCTGCAACTCTTCTGTGTCTTCATGTTTCTCTGGAACCTTGTGGCCTTTACCGGCCATTGGATTGGAGATTTCATCGAACCAGAGGATATCGTCTGTGTCTCAGGATACCTGTCAACACGCATGACATCCCCGCTCACCCCCACAAAACTCATCTACTACTTTACCAAGCTTGATCATATTTTCAGTGTTCCGGCCATGATCTGCCTGTACTTCTGTCTCCGCTCCCTCTACCTTGCCACCTGTCAGTGCAAAGAGGAGAAGCAATGAAAGGTCTCCCCATGTTCCCCACCGACCTGACAGACATGGTGGGTTCAATTATCATCATCATCTTTTCGTTTTTATCTCTTCGCTACGCCTATCTTTTAACGAAAAAACAGCCTGACAACTTTCTCTGGGGATTTCTCTTCTATTTCTGTATTACCCTTGCCGCCTTTGCCGTTTCCCGCGCCATGGGACATCTTGTCAAACAGGTCCTGCTCATCAGCGGAAATGAAGAGCAGTGGAAGACCCTGGCTCCCCTTGCAGGTGGATTCAACACCCTGTTGATGACCTCACTTGCCGCTGTAACCATCTACTATCATAAAGGAATCGAAGGCTACCGGGCCATTGAGGAAAAAGCCAGAAGCCTCAAATCAGCCAACCAAGAGCTGCAGCAGACAGGCGACAAGCTCCACGAACTGAACATCCACCTGGAAGAGATGGTTGAAAACCGCACCAAAGAACTCTCCGCCTCTGAAAAGAAATTCCGCAACTTTTTTATCAACTCAAAAGACATGGTCTATTTCTGCGACGTGGAAAACAGACTGGTCAACATGAATGTCTCAGGTCTTGAAATGCTTGGTTATGCCTTTGATGAACCGCCGATTCTTGACCTCTACAACATTTTCTACAATGAAGACGACCTTGACAGATATTTTGAGGAGATCATCACCCGTGGTTTTGTTGAGGATCTGGAGGTTGAATTCAAGAAAGCCGACGGGAGTATCATCTATGTACTCCTCTCGGCAAATGCCATTCACAATGAAGAGGGAGAATTCACCGGATGTGAGGGAATAGCAAAAGATCTCACCCGATTGAAAACAATGATGGCGCAACTGGCCTCAAGTGAAAAAATGGCATCCATTGGACAGATGGCAGCCGGAGTTGCCCATGAGATCAACACCCCCTTAGGCGTGATTCTCGGATACTCTCAGCTTTTAAAGGATGATTTCGGGTCTGACACTGAAGTCGGTGAAAGCCTCGAGGTCATAGAGCGACAGGCAAAGGCCTGCCAGAAGATAGTAACCGATCTCCTTAAATTCTCCCGGCAGTCAGAAAGTTTACGGGAAGATATCTCCATCAATGAGATTCTCTCCGATGTCATAGCAGTGACAGAGCATTCTCTCAACATGGACCACATCACCATTCATCAGGACCTGGAACCCAACCTTGACACGGTTACAGGAGATACCGAGAAGCTGCGACAGGTCTTTATCAATTTTTTCAATAACGCCCACCATGCCATGGAAGAGATGAAAACCGGTGAGCTTTATATCAGTACCCGAAACAGTCCAGACAGCAGAGAGGTCATTGCCACGGTGCGCGACACAGGCCACGGTATATCCGACTCTATCCGCAAAAGTATCTTTGATCCATTTTTCACCACAAAACCGGTGGGCAAGGGAACGGGTCTGGGACTTTCTGTTTCCTACGGAATCATAGAAGAACTGGAAGGTAAAATAGTCGTTGAGAGTCCTGTGACAGTCTCTGAAAGTGGCATCAAGATACCCGGTACCGCTTTTCACGTCATTCTTCCCGTAATTCCCAAAACGCAGCAGGCAGGCACAAAAACGTCCCTGGAATCCGGGAGATTCTGAAAAGCCATGGCAAACATAATTACCCTGGATGATGTCCGGGATGCAGCAGTGATCATTGGAAAGATTTTACGGAAAAAGGGCCATTCTGTCCATACGTTCACAGAAGAGGAGGATGCCATTACCCATGCCGAGCTGCACAAGGTGGATCTGGCAATTCTCGATATAAACTTAAAGAAAATGCACGGACTGGACGTGCTCTCTGTTCTTAAACAGATCAATCCCGCTACAAAAGTACTCATCCTCACCGGTTATCCGGATGTCACAAGTTCACGTGAAGCCATGAAACACGGTGCCGATGAATACTGTGTCAAGCCCATTGACCGTGATGTACTGGAGGAGAAAGTTGAGGATGTTTTGAGGCGTCCCTGAGCAGCTGTACAATCACAAAACCGTAAAGGAGGAGCTAACAGGAAAAACGGAAAAGCGTGAGTCAAGAGAAGAGAAAGCTTCAGAAAGAACCGTTGAAGCTTCTGCACTGAAGACATTAATTCAAAAACAGTGAAGGTGAAGAAAATGAAATGTAACAGACTGTCAATATCATTGATAGTGGTATCAATCTGGCTTCTTGTGGTCCAGGGAAGTTGTTTTGCAAATACATCCATATCGGCTGCAAAATACAAGGCCGGTGATATTGTAACCATTGAAGGCCAGATTCAACCGGGACAGGAACTCTATATAGCCGTTGCTCAGCAGAAAATGTTCAAACCTTCTGACACCGACGGTAAATTCGAGAAGAAGAAACTCCCCAAAAAAGGTGCAAAAGCAGGCTTTTCCCCTGATACCACCATTCCTCCCCTTTACTACATGATCACCACTGACCGTGGTTCCTTTGGTGAGGATGTAAATAAAAAATTCGGTGGTCCATCCTTTCTCTTCAAAAAGGGACAGGGACTCTACAACACCACCATGTTCAGATTGAAAAAAGATTTCCAGGACGTTGGTGCCAAAGAGATGATGGGCCCGATCAAGACCGCGGAACAGTGGAATTTCCTGAAATTCGGCCATGAAGACAAGTATGGTATCAACACCATCGTTAAAGAGGGAAACAAAAAGGGTAAGGTTGTCATTTTTGCAAGAAGTGTTCTTGGTGATGCACAGCAGACCGGAAATTACTGGGACAAGGGAACCAGTATCAACCTTGACCGGAAAACAGGTAAATTCACCGCATCTTTCATGTCTTTCCGCCACACTCCACCCAACACGGCTTTTGATGTATATGTAAATGGTGTCAAGGGTGGTTCCTACACCATTGAAGGAAACGGTTTCTGGCTGTCCAAAGGCTATCGTTACATGAATCCTCTGATTATTATCATAGGCGCCATCCTTGTGGGAACCTACTTTTCAATGATCGGTGCTGCCGGTGGTATGCTCATGGGCGCCTTTCAGGCACTCTTTGTTCAGACAGCAGGTCCCGTTGGTATCAATGCAGCAAACGTACTTCGTCCATCAAACATTGCCCTCACCCTCTTCTCCCCCCTGGGTTCATTTTACCGGTTTGCAATTGTTGAAAGACGTGTTGCCTGGCCCGTTGGACTCTCCTTTGGTGCCGGTATTTTCCTCGGTTCCGTATGGCTTGGTGGATATGTCACCCAGTATCTTTCAATGAAGGCCTACAAAGAGTGGCTTGGTGTACTCGTGGTAATCATGGGTATTAAAACTCTTATGGAAATGACCCCTGCGGCCATGAATAAGAGAAAGAACATCAAAGCCATGACCCAGAAGTTCAATGCAGCAGTGAAAGAGGCCAAAGAAACAGGTGGTTCCGTTGAAATGGGCTCCATTGAGCCGGTCAAATCAGGTCTCACCGATTATCGTTTCAAATTCTGGGGTGAGGAGTTCAGAATCAATCCGCTTCTCTTTGCCTTCCTTGGTATCATCGTCGGTGTTGCCTCCCGTGCCTTTGGTATCGGTGGTGGTTTCCTGCTGGTACCCATGATGACCACCATAGCTGCACTTCCAATGTACGTGGCAGTACCCATATCTCTTATTGGAACCTGTTTTTCAAGTATCGGATCCTTTATCGGCTATGTGTTAAATGGCTATCTGCCTGATATGGTTCTTGCCGGAGCAATCATTATCGGTGGTTTTGCAGGTGGTATGCTTGGCAGTCGCTGTCAGAAGATGTTCAGCGAAAAAACCCTGAAGATCGTACTTGCATGTACCCTCTTCTTCCTCTTCTTCAGATTCCTCAAGATTGAGTACTGGATCTGATCAAAAGCGGTAAGAAAACAATGCCCTGTGCAGTGGAAAGATGCGCCTGCCTCAGTTGCGGACCATCTCTCCACTGCATTACATTAATAATGTCTTTCAAGAATAATGAATCATTATGGAATACCTTTTAGATAGAGCCTGGGAATACATATATTCTGCAATTTTAAGCACCGCTGCAGTCGTTGATTCCGTCCTGGCACCGCTGCTGGCAGTTACGGGACCGGCTGTGGTCATCATCATGCTGGCATTTTTCACTGTCTGTGCCACAAAGTTTCTTGGCAGAAAATGCCGGACCAGGCGGCACATCGAACTGGAAGAGCAGTTTCACTACTGGCTCAATGTCCGTGAGGAGGCCATGCGGTGTGCTGACCGTGAAAAAGGTGCGCGGATGGCAAGAAACATTGATCAGGCAAAACTGAACAAATGCTACTACGACTATTTCCTGGAAGGTCTGCTGCTCAGCCTTGCCACCATGTATCTCCCCATCCTTATGGTGATGTCCTATATCAACGCATCCTTTCGGCCGGACAACCTGATGCTGTTGACCGGAAAGCATTACATTGTCCAGCTGGGGACCGCAAATGGAGAACCGCTGATGATAGGTTCTATCTTTTTCTATATTGTTTCACTGATGTTTTTTTATGGTGCATGGGCATTTGCTCAGAAATACGGCACCAGATACCGGCAGAAAAAAATCATCGACACTCTCAAAGATAAACAGAACACCACTTCCGAATACGCCTGACAACTCTCTTTCACGGAGGAATTATAATGAAAAAATCTGTTTACTCCATCTGCGGTATGTGCACTGTGCGCTGTCCCATCAGGGTGGAGTCGGAAAACAATAAAGTTACCTGGATAGAAGGGAACCAGCATATCCTCGGCGGAGCCCTGTGTGCCAAAGGATCTGCAGGACCGGCCCTGATTGCAGACCATGAACGTCCAAGGCAGCCACTTATCCGGGAAGGTGGACGGGGGGCAGGACGCTGGCAGAAGGTCAGCTGGCCCACGGCCCTAGATTACATCAGCAACAAGCTGCTGGAGATCAAGGCCAAGCATGGCGCGGAATCCGTTGTACTCTCCTCCAGGGGAGGTCCCTGGCAGAATATGTACAAGACATTTATTCACGCCTACGGCTCGCCCAACTACACCAATCATGATAACACCTGCGGGAGAAACACCCATCATGCAAGTCTCTCCATAAACGGAGTGGGCCGCAAGGGCTTTATCTATGACATCAAGAATGCAAATCACCTTGTACTCTTTGGACGCAACATGTTTGCCTCACTCCGTATTGGAGAAAATCTCCAGACCATGGAGATGATGGAAAAAGGCGGAAAGCTCACCTATGTCGATGTACGGCAGACCATGACCGGTCTCAAGGCGGACCGTTTTTTCCAGGTACGTCCAGGAACAGATTATGCCCTCATCCTGGCAATGATCCATGAGATTATCAGAAGAGATGCCTTTGACAGTTCCTTTATTGACCGCTATGTCACCGGATTCGATGAGCTGAGCTATTTTGTGGAACAGTACAGTCCTTCATGGGCAGCAAAAGAGTGTGGAATCAAAGAGAAATCCATCCATGCCTTTATTGATGAAATAATCCCGGCCATGCCCAGGGTAATCTTTCATCCCGGCTGGAACCTGTCCCGCTATAAAGACTCTTTCTACGCCAGCCGCGGCCTCCATATTCTCAATATTCTCATGGGGAATATCGAACAGCGCGGTGGCCTGATCATCCCAAAAGGTATTGGAGACTGCGATGTGGAATCAATCCGCGGCCTTGACTGTCCCAAGCCTGATATAAAAAGAGGAGACGGAGTCGGATGGAAATATAAACATTTTGACACAGGTCCAGGCCTGGCCCATCTCTTCTTTGAGGCCATGGAGACAGAAGATCCCTATCCCATCAAGGCGTGGATAGCCATGCGCCATGATCCCTTTTGCGGCATGCCGGATCCTCAGCGTCAGAAAATCGCCTTTGATCACTGTGACCTGCTGGTCTCCATTGACACCCATTACAGTGAATTCGGCTGGTATTCCGATGTGATTCTGCCAGAATCAACCTATCTTGAACGCGATAACACCATCTGTGTTCAAAAGGGACTGAAACCGCGCCTGGCTGTGCGAAGAAAGGCCGTTGAACCGGAATTTGACACCAAACCATCCTGGTGGATCTTCAAGCAGCTTGCCGACCGGGTCAATATTGGTGAGTATTTCCCCTACAAGAATATTGAAGAACTCTGGGACTGGCAGCTGGAACCCACAGGCTATTCAATGAGTGATTTCGATGAGAAAGGTTTCATTGAGCTCACGGATAAGGATATTATGTATGATCCGGAAAATCTGGATGGCCAGTTCGGAACACCGTCAGGAAAGATTGAAATCATATCGCAGAAACTTGATGAAGCAGGCCTTCCCTCGCTCAAAGAGTATCAGGCCCCCATCAAACCACCAAAGGGAATGTTTCGACTGGTTTACGGTCGGGCGGCAGTCCATACCCATGGACACACCATCAACAACCCGCTGCTCTCTGAGCTGATGCCGGAAAACACACTGTGGATCAATAAACGGGCGGCAAACAAACTTGGTATAGCGGACGGTGATCTGGTGGATGTTGCAGCAGAAGATGAAAGTTATTCAGGAACCATCCATGCCCATGTGGTGGATTATATCCATCCGGAAGCAGTCTACACCGTGCATGGTTTTGGAAGGCAGATTCCGCTGCAGACCAGAGCATATCATGCCGGCCTCAGTGATCAGAAACTGATGGTTGGTAAACTTGATGACTGGGACAAGGCTGGAGGGGCCATCAACCTCTGCGAGTCCTTTGTCGTGGTCCGGCGAAGTGTCCGTAACCCCAAGAGGAGGGTCGAACTATGAACAAATATATGATCTACCTCAATTCCAAAAGATGCATTGGCTGTCACGGTTGCGAGGTACATTGCAAAACCAACAAAGGCCTGCCGGTTGGTCCCTATCTTTGTGAAATTGATCACAAGGAACTCACCGTGGTGAGAGGGGTTCCAAAGACCGACTTCTCCTTCCGGTCCTGTTATCACTGTGAAGATCCTTTCTGTGTGCCCATCTGCCCGACCAGGGCGATGATCAAAAGAGAGGATGGTATCGTCTACATAGATCAGGAAACCTGCGTGGGATGCATGGCCTGCGCCGGAGCATGCCCATGGACCATCCCGCAGTTGAATCCGGAAACCAAAAAGGCCGTCAAATGCGATTACTGTATGGATCGGGTCGATGAAGGGCTGAAACCGGCATGTGTGACAAAGTGTACCACCCATGCCCTGAAATTTGTAACTCTTCAGGAACTGTAACTCCAAGCCGTTCCGGCTGCAGA
>JAMOMO010000214.1 GCA_027067035.1 Desulfobulbaceae bacterium | reverse complement strand
GGAGAAAATCACCACGGCCTATGAGCGCTATGAGTTTCACCCTATCCACCAGGCGCTCAACTACTTCTGCGGCACCACCATGAGTTCCTTTTATCTCGATATCTTAAAAGACAGACTCTACTGTTCCGGTACGGATTCACAGTTACGGCGCTCTGCCCAGACGGTACTCCACGAGGTCCTCGGCGGACTGCTGCAGCTCATGAGCCCGGTACTCACCTTCACCACTGCTGAGGCGTGGGAACATTTCAAGGGACTTGATGAGAAGTCAGCACTGAAAGAGAGTATCTTTTTCACGGAATTCCCTGAAGCACATCCGGAGCGGCGCGATACCGGCCAGGAGCAGCGCTGGGAAAAACTGATTCAGGTACGTTCTGCCATCACCAAGGCACTGGAGACCGCGCGTCGTGAAAAGATCATCGGGCATCCGCTGGAGGCTGAGGTTCTTATTGAAATGAGTGGTGACTGGGCCGGATTTATTGAAAAAGAGTGGGAGCAGGTGAAGGATGTCTGCATTATCTCGGAACTCACCCGCTGTGAAGACAGGGCCTCCTTCAGTGACCTGGATTTTCTGGTCAGTGAAGAGATTCCGGAACTTTCCGTTGCGGTTCGGGCAGCCAGTGGTGAGAAGTGCGAACGCTGCTGGACACGCGATCCCTTTGTGGGTTCTGATGCCGATCACCCCCAGCTCTGCAGGCGCTGTCTTGATGTTGTGCTGGCAATGGACATAAAGGAGTAGAAAGCACAGTGCTTCTCTCCATATTCCTGGTTCTGCTGGTGGTTGTCCTTGATCAGCTGACGAAGATCTGGGTCGTGAACAGCTTCCATCTCTATGAGTCGCTGGAGATTATTCCGGGGTTTTTCAACCTGACCTACCTGACCAACAAGGGAGCGGCCTTCGGTTTTCTGGCGGGGGTTGATGCCGCCTGGCGCCACTATTTCTTTCTGGTGCTGGCCTCCATCGCCCTGGTGATTATTGTCATTGCCTGGCTGCGAATGCATCGGGATCATCCCTTTTATGGCGCTGCTCTGGCACTCATTGCAGGGGGGGCCATCGGGAATGTGATCGACAGGGTTCGGGTGGGGGCTGTGGTGGACTTTCTTGACTTTTATGTGGCCGGGCATCACTGGCCGGCCTTCAATCTTGCTGATTCTGCCATCAGCATTGGCGTGGCACTTTTTTTGGTGGCCAGTTATCTGGAAGAAAGACAGAAGAAACAAACTGATACATAAGGATAGAAATGAAGATAGCAGTACTTTTCCCCGGACAGGGATCGCAGTTTTTAGGAATGGGACGAGAGTTTATTGATACCGATACAGACTGCGCGGCCATCATGGAGATGGCGGCATCTGTCTGTGATTTTCCTCTGGAGACACTTATTCAGGATGGGCCCATGGAGGAACTCACCCGTGCAGTTCATCTTCAGCCCGCGATTACTGTCACGAACCTGATCTGTTATCAGGGGCTGAAAAAGGCCTGGGGAGAGAAGATCTCTGCTGCCTGTTTTGCAGGACACTCCCTTGGTGAATACTCGGCCCTCTGTGCTGCAGGAGTCCTTTCCGTTGAGGATACCATTCGTCTGGTGATTAAACGCGGGGCGCTTATGGAACGTGAAGGGCAGATCAATCCCGGCGGCATGCGGGCAGTGCTTGGCAAGACCATCGAAGAGGTTGAAGCGATCATTGCCCGGTGTGCTGATGCTGGAATTGTGACTGCTGCCAACCATAATACGGAGCAGCAGATCGTCATTTCCGGGTCAGTCCCCGGGCTTGATGCCGTTGAAAAAATCGCAGTTGAAGATGGCGCAAGGGTCATTCCCCTTGCAGTAAGTGTTGCCAACCACAGCCCCCTTGTGGCTGATGCGGTCCCTGATTTTGCCGCTTTTATGAATGAAGTTGAATTTTCTGTCCCTGCAACTCCTGTCTATTTCAATGTCTCGGCTGCTCCTGAAATGGATACTGAGAAGATCAAAGAGATGATGGCCTCGCAGATCGCCTCACGGGTGCGCTGGTTTGAAATCATCAGTGCCATGATAGCTGAAGGGGTTGACACCTTCATGGAGGTGGGCCCCAAGACCGTGCTGAAAGGGATGATGCGCAAGATTGCTCCCAAAGGGTACAAATACAGGGCCCTGCAGTTTGATACCCCTGAAGGGCTTGAGAAATGTATGTCTAAACTGGTTTGATTCTTAAAAAAAAGCAGGTCTACTCCTCTGGTGCTCAATGATTGACAAGTGCTTAACTATAATTCGGGATGGGGGAGAGATTGATTATGATCAGGCGCTGGAGCTTGCTCTGGAGGCCGATCTCGGCAAGCTCTGTGAGGCGGCTGCCACGCTGGGCGCTGATTGTCACGGTGCTGATTTTGATCTCTGCTCCATCATAAACGCACGGTCCGGGAAGTGTTCCGAGGACTGCCGCTATTGCGCCCAGTCGGTTCATTACAACTGCAGGATTGAAACCTACGATCTGGTGGAGTTTGACACGGCCATGAATCAGGCCATGGAAAATGATGGCTACGGGGTGAAACGCCTCTCGCTTGTCACCGCCGGACGCAGCCTCAGTGCTCAGAAGATGGCCGCCATGGGACAGCTGTACCGGGAGATGGCCGCCCGGACGGATCTGCAGTTCTGCGCCTCCATGGGTTTTCTCACCCCCGAGACAGCCGGGCTGCTTGTTTCCTACGGGGTTCGCCGCTATCACTGTAATCTTGAGGCATGCCAGGACTACTTTCCCTCCATCTGCACCACCCACAGCTGGCACGACAAGGTGAAGACCCTGAAGATCGCAAGAGATGCCGGCATGGATCTCTGTTCCGGTGGTATCATCGGCATGGGCGAGACCCTGGAACATCGCCTGCAGCTGGCCTTTGAACTGCGGGATCTTGATATTCTTTCCATTCCCATTAATATCCTCAATCCCATAGCAGCCACCCCCCTGGAGGATATCGAGCCCATCCCGCTTGAAGATGTTCTGCGCTGTGTGGCTCTCTTTCGGCTCATCAATCCCCGTGCGATAATTCGCATTGCAGGTGGCCGTGACCGCTTTGCCGGTGAGCAGTACAGGCTCTTTGCCTCTGGTGCCAATGGAGCCATTGTGGGCGATTATCTCACCACAGGCGGAGCAGGAGTTGTGCAGGATCTGGAAGCACTGGCCAGGCTTGGCTTTGATGTTCCGCAAGCAGGCAGGGGCGACAGTGATGACGGCTGATGAGCTGCTTGCCTATGACCGGCAGCATATCTGGCATCCCTACTCCTCCATAAACAGTTCCCTTCCCCTCTACCCGGTGGAATCAGCCGACGGAGTGCGTATCCGCCTTGCCGATGGCCGTGAACTCATCGATGGCATGGCCTCCTGGTGGTCTGTGATCCATGGCTATAATCATCCCGTCCTGACAGCTGCCCTCCAGAAGCAGGCAGCCCGACTCTCCCATGTGATGTTCGGCGGTCTGACCCATGAACCAGCGGTTGAACTTGCCCGTCTGCTTGTTGAGATCACACCTGATCCCCTTGATCTGGTCTTTTTTGCAGATTCAGGTTCCGTTGCCGTGGAAGTTGCCATGAAAATGGCCATACAGTATTTTCATGCTGCAGGAAAACCTGATAAAAAACGTTTTCTCACCATCCGTTCCGGCTACCATGGTGATGTCTTTCACTGCATGTCGGTCTGTGATCCCGTAAATGGCATGCATCAGCTTTTTAAAGGTATTCTGCCGGAGTATCTTTTTGCCGACAGACCGGACTGCGGCTTTTATGATGACTGGGATGAGGCTGACATCAGTTCTCTTGAGAGACTCATCGTGGAAAATCACGGCAGTCTCTGTGCCGTAATCCTGGAACCGGTGGTCCAGGGGGCCGGGGGGATGCGTTTTTATCATCCCCGCTACCTCAAACGGGTACGACAGCTCTGTGACCAGTATGATCTGCTGCTGATAGCCGATGAAATTGCCACAGGGTTTGGGCGCAGCGGCAGGCTTTTTGCCTGTGAACATGCAGGGATAGCACCCGATCTGCTTTGTCTTGGCAAGGCTCTCACCGGAGGCTGTATGACCCTTGCTGCCGTCCTTGCAACGAGGAAAGTGGGGGAGACCATATCCGATGGCGAGCCGGGAGTGTTTATGCACGGTCCCACCTTTATGGCCAATCCCCTTGCCTGCGCCGTGGCCTCTGCTTCTGTGAAGCTCCTCCTTGATTCCAACTGGGAACAGCGTGTCGGTGACATTGAGTCAGGCCTGCGGCAGGGACTTGCACCCTGCAGCACACTTGACTGTGTGGCCGATGTGCGGGTACTTGGCGGCATCGGAGTGGTTGAGATGAAGGAAGCTGTGGACATGGAGACGATTCAGCCCGCCTTTGTTGACAGGGGCGTCTGGGTGCGGCCCTTTGGACGCCTTGTCTATGTTATGCCGTCATATTGCATGAGTCCTGAAGAGATATCAATTCTGACAACTGCCATATTCGAGGTGGTGGCAGGATGACTTCCCGATATTCCAGAAAATTACGTGCCCTGGAAGAGAAGGGACGTTTTCGTCAGCTGACACCGCTTCAGCACCGAGACGGCCGTGTTGAACTGAGGAGCCGCGAGCTGCTCAATCTCAGCTCCAACGACTATCTCGGACTTGGCCGTAATCAGGCTCTGCGGCAGGCCTTTTATCAGAGTCTTGATCCTGCCGACAGGGATGACTGCGGCCTGGCTGCCGCGTCTTCACGGCTGCTCACCGGAGATACTCATCTGGCCCATCGCCTTGAGGATGAGATAGGGGCGGCGTATGGCGCTGAAGCTGTTCTGCTCTTTAATTCCGGGTATCATGCCAACATTGGAATCCTGCCGGCTCTCTACGGCAGAGGGGATCTTATCCTGTCCGACAAGCTGAACCATGCATCCATCCATGACGGCCTGGTTCTCAGCCGCGCCGAGCATAAACGTTTTCGGCATGCCGACTATGATCATCTCCGGAATCTCCTTGAAAAACACAGGGATCAGTATGATGAGGTGGTGATTGTCTCCGAGTCGGTTTTCAGCATGGACGGTGATGAAGCGGATCTTGCCCGTCTCATTGCCCTGAAACACGATTTTGATGTGAAACTCTACCTTGATGAGGCTCACGGCATTGGACTGTATGGCAGAAACGGCCTTGGCAAGGCTGAAGAACAGGGTCTTCTTTCCGGTATTGATTTTCTGGTGGGTACATTTGGCAAGGCCCTTGCCTCTGTGGGTGCCTTTATCTGCTGCTCCAAGGAGATCAGGGACTATCTCGTGAACCACAGCCGTTCTTTTATCTTCACCACCGGCCTGCCGCCGGTGACCCTGAACTGGAATCTGTTTGTTTTTACCCGGATGCAGGCAATGAACGAAGAACGGCAGCATCTTGTGGAAATCTCGACGCAGTTGCGCAATGCCCTGATGGAAAACGGCCTGCCAACCCGTGGCAGTACCAATATCGTACCCGTTCTCATCGGTGAGGACAGTGCAGCACTAAGGCAGGCAGAGATGATGCAGGAACTTGGGTATCTTGTCTTTCCGGTGCGCCCTCCGACAGTTCCTGAAGGCACGGCCCGTTTTCGTTTTTCAATATGTGCTGATATGGAGTGGCCGGACCTACAGGAACTTCCGGCACAGATGGCTGCCATGTCCCTGGACGAATGAGATGAGAAGCAAGTGGCTGAGACGCAAAAAAGGTGACAGGCTGATCCTCTTCTGCAATGGCTGGGGAATGGATGAAACGCCCTTTATTCCACTGAAATGTCATGGCTGGGACCTGCTTATGTTCCATGATTATCAGGACATGAGCGTTGAGGAGGATCTTTCCGCTTTGCTTAAGCAGTATCGGGAGACAGTTCTTCTCTCCTGGTCCATGGGTGTCTGGGTGGGGCAGCAGCTTTTGTATCCGTTGCGCCAGAGACTCAGTGCGGCACTGGCCATAAACGGGACAATCAGCCCCGTGGATGATCATTTTGGAATACCTGGGGATGTTTTTCGGGCGACCCTTGAGGCTTTTGATGAAAAACAGCGCCTGAGGTTTTATAATCAGATGTGCGGAAAGCGGGTGCTGACAAAGAAATTTCTGCTGCACCAGCCCCGGCGCAGTGTGGAGAGTCAGCGCGGAGAGCTTGAGTTCCTGCTTGAGCAGACTACGCCTGAGCCCAGGGAAAGATCCATTTACGATACTGTTTTTGTGGCGGATCGGGATTATATAATGCCCACTGATAACCAGCTTCGCTTCTGGGGAGAGGAACGGGTGAGGCTGCTTCGCGGATCGCATTTTCTTTTCTATGCATACAGCAGCTGGGATGAAATGCTGGCTGCTGCCTATGATGTGCAGTGTTAACGGGAACGGTGAATGGTTCTAGCGCTTAATAAAAAAAAGATCGCCCGGTGTTTTCGCAGGAGCATGGCAAGTTATGATACTGCCGCCGTCGTGCAGAATGATCTCGCAGGAAGACTGATGCGTTCCATGGAGCAGCTCCCTGATACGGCTTTCAGGCGTGTCTTTGAAGTCGGCTGCTGCACGGGAGTTCTCACCGAATTGCTCTGTCGGAAGAGAAATGTTCAGACCCTTTTTATCAATGATCTGGTGGCGGAATTTGAAGAACCGCTGCTCAGGAGGCTGGCAGGCCTTCCCTCTCTTGAAATCATCCCCGCCTTTGGTGATATAGAGTCTCTGGAGCTGCCGCAGGATCTGTCACTGCTCCTTTCCGGGGCAACATTTCAATGGCTCAGTGATCTTCCCGCCTTTTTGAATAAACTGGCAGTGACTCTGCAATCCGGTGCCTATCTGGCGTTTTCCCTGTTTGGTCCCGGTACCCTGAAGGAATTTTCCAGCATCAGCTCTGTTGAGCTGCACTATTATCCGGTACAGGAAATTCTGTCATTTCTTGAGGAGGCCTTTGTGGAGGAGTCCCGGGAATCTTTCACGGATACGCTTTTCTTTCCGGCGGTGCGGGATATCCTGAATCATGTCCGTGCCACGGGGGTGGGTGGGGTGTCGCAGTATCAGTGGACAAGGGAGTCCCTGCGCTCTTTTGAAGAGCAGTATGAAAAGGATTTCCGAACTGAAAATGGTCTGCCGGTGACCTATGTTTCATCCACCTTTGTCTTCAGGAGACGCTGATGTGCCCTGTTACCTGCATAAGCGGTATTGATACGGATATCGGAAAGAGCGTGGCCACAGGACTCATGGCAAAGGCCCTTGGGGCGCGAAATTTCACCGTGATCAGTCAGAAAGTAGCCCAGACGGGCTGCAGCGGTATTGCCGAAGATATTCTGCTGCACCGTGAGCTGATGGGAGTTGGGCTTTTTCCGGAAGATATCAGTGGACTCAGCTGTCCTTTTGTGTACGAAAAAGCCTGCTCACCCCATCTTGCAGCAGAGTGTGCCGGGGAGCAGATCGATCCGGCAGTCATTACAGAGGCGACAGAGAAACTTGCTGCCAGGTATGAGCATGTGCTCCTTGAAGGTGCGGGAGGGCTTATGGTTCCCCTCACCAGAGAGCTGACCTTTCTGGACTATATCGCGGCCCTGGGCTATCCGTTGATTCTGGTCACCAGCCCCCGGCTGGGTTCCATCAACCACACCCTTTCGGCCCTGGAACTGGCCCGGTCACGGGGAGTTGAGCTGAAGGGGCTGGTCTATAACTGTCATGATGCTGCTGATACGCGTATCTGTGATGATTCAAGGCAGCTGTTTCTGGACTCCTTAAGGAAATATGGTTTTCGCGATTTACTTGTGGATATGCAGAGAGTCGGATATTATCAGAAAAACAGGGCAGAGTTTGATTGCCTTCCTTTGTTTGACATAATTGATCAGTAAGGAATTAGCACAATGATATATTTGCAAAAACGCATATGCCTCAGCTGCAGAAAATTCCGTCTGGAGGATCCCTACTCCGGAGTCTGCCGTCTGGACAAAAATGTGGAGCAGTATCCTCTGAAAATAACTGAAGACAGTTGTGACAAGTGGGTTGATGGCGGGCACCAGTACCATATTCGTTGTGGCTGGATCAAAACAACCCTTGAAAAGGCAGAGCAGGAAAAACAGTAATCTGTACCCAATCTGCATCCCGATACTTTTCCCCTTCAGCTCCCTCCCTCCCCGCCGTTTTGTTTCCGGAAGCATATCTTCCCCGGAGCCGGGTTATTTTTTTCATCATTGTGGTGAGGAAAGTACCTTCCATCACGAAGGGCAGGCGTTGTCTTTTTGCAGCCGGTTCGTTATAATATGGCGAATTTAAGAGAAATATTACCCTTTCGGGTTTTTCGCAAAACTCCATAACAGGTGTTTATGATGCTTTGTCAAAGGAAGTTTTTTTATCAGTTGTCAGTTATTTCAGCTTTGCTGCTTGTTTTGATCGGAGGATTTGGCTGCTCCGGTGAAGATCCTGAGCAGTTGTTCCAGAAGGGAGTTGATGCGGTTGAGGCGGGAAAACCGGATGAAGCTGTTATCTGGTTGAAAAAAGCCCTGCAGCTTGATCCTGAAATGCCCCTTGCCCATTACAGACTTGGACAGATTTACCACAGGAAAGGGGAGGGCAAGCTTGCCTATGGACAGTTGAGTAAGGCGGTTGAACTCGATCCGACAATGAAGGATGCCCGCAAAGAACTTATCTATCTCCTTGTTGAAAACCGTGCCCTGGATCAGACCGTGACGACGTGTAAGGATTTTCTGGAAATCAACGGTGATGATGAAGATGTGTATATGATTTTAGGCAATTCACTCGCCTATCAGAAAAAACTGGATGAGGCGGTGGAGACCCTCAGAACTGCTGCTGAAAAGTATCCCGGAAATGAGGTGATTCTCATCAATCTTGCCAGAATCCTGGTATTGAATGGAAAAGCTGACAAGGGCCGCTCCATACTCGAAGACCTTGTTGAAAAAAACCCCGAAAACATTGAGGCCCGGATATCACTTTCTGAGGTATACGGCCTGAGCGGGCGCTATGATCTGAGCCTGTTAACCCTTGAGGCTCTGAAGAAGGATCACCCCGAAGATCCAAGATCGTATCTGCTGCTGGCACAACTGGCACTGAGAAAGAATCACAGTGATCAGGCAATGGGTATTCTCGATGAAGCCGAGAAAAACGGTGTACGGGATTCCGGTCTGTTCAGGATGCATGCCATGATTCTGCACCGGAAAGGGAGAAAGGATACTGCCCTGAAATATTTCCGGAAAGCTGCGGATTCGGCAGACGATGAAACCCGTTCCGTCAATATGATGATTCTGGCGGACTACTACGCTTATCTGAAAAAATACCAGGAGGCGCAGGCTGTCCTTGAGCAGGTGATTGCTGAAGATTCCACCAAAAAAGGGTTGCAGTCAAAGGTTGTTGAACTCTTTATGCTGCAGGGTAAATTTGATCAGGCAAAACGCTCTGTTGATACCCTTCTCAAGGAGGATAGCGGGGATGCCCGGGGGCACTTTTTAAAAGGCCTTATGATGATGAAGGAGAAGAATGTTGCCGCTGCCCGAAAACAATTCTCCAAGGCACAGGAACTTGCTCCTGATGCTGCTGAAAACCAGTTCATGTATGGGCTTACCTTTGTGGAGGAGTCAGAGGATATCTCCATCACTGAAATCAGTGAGGCGGTGAAAAAAAATCCTGATCTCGTGAAGGCCAGGATGGCACTTGCCGAACTGTTTGCCAAGAAAGGTGATTTTCAGGCAAGTCTTGATGAGCTTGATAAGATCATTGAAAAGCAGCCTGATGAAAAAAAGGCCCGGGTGTTACGGATATCCGTCCTTTTGAAGATGGCAAAGCCGGATGTGGCTTTGTCCGATGCCATGTATCTGGTTGAAAATGAACCGGAAGTCATCTGGCACAGCTTTCGTCTGGCGGAGATCTATTTTTTTCTCAAAGAGTATGACAAAGCCCTGCCACTGTACAGGAAGCTTCAGCAGGAGAAACCGGACAGTGTTCAGGTGCTCAATAGAATCATCTCCATCCATATGCTCAAGCAGGAACCGGATAAGGCGCTTGAGCTTGTGGATGCCTTTCTGGCAAAGTATCCGGAAAAAACCGGAGCCGTGTTGATAAAGGCGAAGATTTATCAATCCCAGGGATACCTTGAACTGGCGGAAAACGTTCTCCTGCCGGAGGCGGAGAAGGGAAAAGAGGTGGCACCATTGCTGATGCTTGCGGGTGTCTATCAGATGAAAAAGGATAATGAAAAGGTTGTTCTTTATTATGAAAAAGCCCTTTCTCTTGAGCCGGGAAATATCAGTATCCTGATGAAAGTTGCTGATTTCTATCTCAAAAATGAGAAATATCACAAGGCAATTGACTATTATGAGAAAGTGCTGGAGCAGAAAAGTGATTTTCTGCCTGCCATGAATAATCTTGCCTTTCTCTACACGGAGGTGGGGGAAAATCTCGATCGGGCCTTTGAGCTTGCCGGCAAAGTGGTAAAGGCCCTTCCTGACAATCCCGATGTTGCAGATACACTGGGCTGGATTTATGTGATCAAAAAATCATACTCCCAGGCGGAACCGTATCTCAGCCGGGCCATTGCTGCCAGGCCCGATAATCCGACAATTCTGTATCACATGGGGATACTCCGGCTGCAACAGCAGAGGCTCGATGAAGCCGGAACACTGCTTCGCAAGGCAATTGACAAAAAGATCAGTGGAGTGGAGCTGACCCGGGTCAACGAGGCCTTAAAGCAGTTGCAGCAGGAACTAAAAGGCATGGAAGATGCAGTCGCAGCATACGAAAAAGGCGACACGGCCAGGGCAGAGAAGCTCTTTGAGGACATTCTTGCCGCCGGAGCATTCAACAGTGCAGCTGCTGCACATCTTGCCATACTCTATGCCGAACAGGAGGGAGCAGCTGCCAGGGCTCAGGAACTTGCCCAGAAGGCCTATGATGCCCGTCCCGACAGCCCCATTGTACTTGATGCACTCGGCTGGGTCTACTTTCAGCAGGGTTCTCTTCTTCTTGCCAGTCAGTTCATAGAAAAAGCCATTGAGAAGAATGGGGATTTCGCCAGGGCACTGATACACATTGCGGCAGTTCATCTGAAAAAGAATGAGCCGGAAGCTGCAGAAAAAGCCCTTGAACGTGCCGGGAATCTGGAGCTTTCAAAGCGTGATCGGCAGCAGCTGGAAAAACTCCGGGAAATGATCAGGTAAAGTCTTGTGACGGGATTTCCAGGGGACAGCAGGTGCTAGGGAATATAAATGATGTCGTCAGCTTTGAGCAGGAAATCGACATCGGGCTGTTCTGATC
>JAMOMO010000213.1 GCA_027067035.1 Desulfobulbaceae bacterium | reverse complement strand
CGGTCCGCCATGCTTTCCACAAAGTAGTCCACCAGCAGAGGTATATCATCCTGACGCTCACGAAGGGCAGGAAGAACCAGGTGAATCACATTGAGACGATAGTAGAGGTCTTCCCTGAAATTCCCGATTTTCACCTCCTCCTTCAGTTCTCGATTGGTGGCACTGACAATACGCACATCAACGCTCAAAGTCTTTGTGCCGCCCACCCGTTCAAAGCGTTTTTCCTGGATGGCCCGCAGCAGTTTTGCCTGCAGAGACAGCGGAATCTCGCCAATCTCATCAAGAAACAGAGTGCCGCCGTCAGCAAGCTCAAAACGCCCTTTGCGCATGGCCACTGCTCCGGTGAAGGCACCTTTCTCATGGCCAAAGAGTTCACTCTCCAGGAGGTTTTCCGCAAGTGCTGCACAGTTCACGGTGATGAACGGGGAATCCACCCGGGGACTGTTAAAATGGATGGCCTTGGCAACCAGCTCTTTCCCCGTACCGCTCTCTCCGGTGATCAAAACCGAAGAGGGAGTGGGGGCCACTTTCTCAATCAGTTCATAGATCTGCTGCATGTGTTTACTTTTGCCAACCATTCCGGAATAGCCGGTACGCTCCAGCATCTCCCTGCGAAGGCGGCTGTTTTCCCGCAGCAGCGAGTAGTGGTGAACCGCCTTGTTGATGTTCACCAGCAGTTCATCATTGGAAAACGGTTTGGCCAGGTAGTTGTATGCCCCTGCCTGCATGGCGGCAACGGCCTTGTCAACTTCCGCAAAGGCGGTGATCATAATCACCGGAAGATTTGCATTCGTCTCTTTAATCTTTTCAAGAAACTGCAGTCCATCCATCCCCGGCATCTGCATATCAGTGATAACCAGATCCAGATCAGCTGCGGCAACCTGGGCCATACCCTCTTTTCCGGAAGAGGCCGTAAAGACCTCAAAGCCCTCATCACGAAGGAGCTCGGAAAGGACTATGAGATAATTGGGTTCATCATCAACTACGAGTATTGAGTGCATCACTGTTCCATATAAAAGTTAATCGGAATTCCCGGTTTGGTTTTTCCTTCGCCATTCTTTCATTTTTTCCAGCAGTTCTGGAGGAACATAGACATTATTCCCTCCGGCCAGCCGGGTTCCGGGACGAATTTCGCCATGGTAATCACTGCCGCCGGTGAGGAGAAGAGCATTTTCCTCCGCATATTTCCTGATCCGTTTTCGCATTTTCTTGGACTGTGTCGGATAAAAGGTTTCAATACCGGCAAGACCATAGCTTTTCAAGACAGGCAGCAGAGAACCCAGCAGGGTAAGTGACCTGTCCACCTGCACAGGATGGGCCAGCACCGGTATACCGCCCGCGTCCCGGATAAGACCTATGGCCTCCTCGGCAGAATAGGCAAAACGCGGAATATAGGCTCTGCCGTCCTTTCTCAGGTACTCATCAAAGGCCTGAGGGATGGAACGGACCACCCCGTGATTCATAAGAAGCTTCGCAATGTGAGGCCGGCCGGTCTGACCATGACCGGAGATTTCCTTCAACTCATGGGCGGTTGCCGCAATACCAAGTGTTTTGAGCCGATCGATGATCTTATCATTTCTGCCGTCCCGGGCCTCCTGCAGGACGGCAAGGGCCGCCGAAAGTGCCTTATCCTCAGAATCCATGTAGTATCCAAGGATATGCAGTGCCTTTTTTTTATGAACAACACTCACCTCAAGCCCGGGAACCACCTCCACGTCATACTTCCTGCCGGCAGCCATGGCCTCAGCCACCCCATCCATGGTGTCATGATCGGTGACAGAAAGAGCGGACACACCACTGCGTGCAGCAAGTTCCACCAGTTCGGCGGGACTTTTGGTTCCGTCTGAGAACCAGGAATGCGTATGCAGATCGATGGACATAGATACGATAGATGACAGGAAGTTAGATTTCCTGCTGTCTGCTGAATACACATGTTGCAACAGCAGTGACAGCAGTATGAACAGAAAAAGTCACAAAGCAAAGAATACGCTCCGGACTACGCAGCAGAAAGTATAAACACTGCACCCTGTTTGGGCAATAGTCAACTTCGGGGATTAATTCCCTCCCCGGCTCCCTTGACAGAATATCCATTCATTCACATTTTAAGAACAGGCGGTGCCACACAGAGTGAAGGAAAAACGGGCCGCTCTTTAGAGAAAAGCAGCTGAAACCATTATGCAATACTTTTTATTGGCAATATTTTTATCACGGATTCAGATTTACTAGAAGGAGATTCACATGAACAGCCTAATTATCCCCTGCCCCTCATGTCATGCAAAAAACAGGATACCGGCAGGAAAACAGCACCTCTCTCCCAAATGCGGCAAATGCGGAACCCAGCTCAACATGAGAGCACATGCCGTTCCCGTGGAGCTCA
>JAMOMO010000212.1 GCA_027067035.1 Desulfobulbaceae bacterium | reverse complement strand
ATAGTACCTCTTCTTTTCCGAACCACGCCTTCTACTTGACGTTCCTCAGCGATGATGTTACCTACTGCTTGATACAACCATGGAAACATACCCTATTTCAATGAAATCTCAAACGGGATGGAAAAAATAATCGCAGTCGCTCTCGGTGGAGCATTCGGATCAGTTGGCAGGTATTTAATTGCCTTAATTGCAGGGGATTACCACACCCAGAGCTTTCCGGCGGGAACCTTTTTTGCCAATCTGCTCGGATGCCTGTTCATGGGCATACTCTGGTCACTGTTCGACAGAATCACCATCAGCAATGAGTTCAGACTGTTCCTCTTCACCGGTCTTCTCGGCGGTTTCACCACCTTTTCGACATTTGCACGTGAAACAGTGCAGCTCTTTAAAATGGGGGAACATATTCAAGCATTTACATATCTTGCCCTCTCAAATTTCTTCGGACTTGGAATGGTGGCCATAGGCTTTCTGCTGGCCCATCGCTTCATCCGCTGGTAATACCTGTGACCCTTCTCAATCGTTATATTCTGGCCCAGTTCGCCCGGACCTTTTTCGTTGTGGCAGCAGCATTTGTCGCCATCTATATCCTCATCGATTTTTTTGAAAAGATTGATAATTTTATGGAGGCGGGAAAATCCATTGGCCTGGTCTTTAAATTCTTCCTGCTGAACATTCCCTTTATCATTGATATGCTCGGGCCGATCCTGATCCTGCTTTCAGGGGTCATCACCCTTGGAATGCTCAACCACAACAAAGAACTCACGGCAATGATGGCAGGTGGTATCCATCTGCGCACAGTGGTAAATCCCATCCTCATCGGAGCAATACTCTTCACCATGCTCTTTCTGACCATGGCCCAATGGCTGCTGCCACGTACCATTGAAGCCACCAATGCCATCTGGTATGAGGATGTCAAAGGCATGGTGCCCCTCGGGATCTACCGCAACGGCCGCTATTACTACAAGGGAAAAGAGGGGTTTTATTCTTTCAGAAAACCCTATCCCGACCGGAATGTATTCTTTGATTTTTCATACTCAAAATGGGACGAAGATCATAAGCTGGAAACGCTGATAGCTGCCAATAAAGCAATGTGGAGTGACAAGGGATGGCACCTCATAGACGGACAGATCCAGCAGAAAACCAGCCCCGACGATTTCAGCACCAGCCTCTTCTCCTACCGGAAGTTTCCCTTTCCGGAGAGCCCGGATTTTTTCTTTGTCCCGAAATATCATGCGGCAGAACTCTCACTCACTGAACTTTTTCAGGCCATGCACAATCAGGAGACCCGCAATAAAACAATCGTTGCTGAAACCAACTTCTACAGCAGGATATCCTACAGTCTGCTGGGCATCCCTCTCCTCTTCCTGGGACTCCCGGTACTCCTCATATCCTATAAAAAATGGGGTAAAGACCTCTCCGTTGCCATTCCTGTAAGCTGCGGCATAGCCTTTGTCGCCTGGGGAATATGGGGGGCCTTGCAGTCACTGGCCAGGGTGGATTATATCTCACCCCTGCTTGCTGCAATGCTCATTCATGTGATCTTTGGGATCAGCGGCTTTGCCCTTCTTCACAAACAGGGCACCTGATGCCGCAGACAACAAAAAAAGTACGCACCGGGATTGTCGGAGTCCCCCCCCTTGCGGTGATGAAGAAACTTTCCGGACCGGGATATGAGATCTTCGATCTGGATGAACCACAGGGCCGGATTGATATAGAGACAGCCTCTCCCTTTCTGCCCCGCGTCTACTGTGGCATTCTCCGCACCGTTATCTCAAACAGTCTGGCCGTTCAGCCTGAACTCATCTACATTGACACCGGAGCCGGCAAATGTGACTGCGCAGTCCACACAGCAACTGTACTTGAAGATATCCTGCCCAACTGTGACGTCATCAGGACAAAAAACAACGACTCAAAAGATTTCGGCACACCCCTGTGCAGAACTGAAATGGGGCTGATGCAGAAAATGGCAGCAGTCACCGCCTCGGTTCAAAAGCCACAGGCCTATACAGAACTGCCATCCTGCACTGCAACGGTGGGATTCTGGGGAGTACCGCCCCGCGATTTTTCTCTGCTGGAACTCTTTCCCGAGACCACCCATATCTACGGATGGGCCCGGTGTATGGAAAACAAGACCCCCGACAATATGGAACTTGAACTCCATTTCAACCCGAATATCCCCACAGTATTTTTTGCCCAGTCATTCTGCGCCAAGACCGCACTGGCCCGCCATCTCGCAGGAAAACACCCCTATGCCCTCTATCTTGACTGTGATGTCACTGCAGGAAACAGTGCCAAGGCAAAGATTCAGGCTTTTCTTGAACTCTCCAGAATCTGAGGGCCGACAAACCACCATGCTGCTAGCCGACTTTGGTACATCCTACTGTAAACTTCTGGAAACAGATTCAGATGCCCCGCCACGACTCATTGCCACCAGATCAATTGATCGCGGCATGCGGGTTGACATAGCCACAGGCCATAACGGCAAACGCTATGCAAGCCACTATGTCAACGAACTCACCGCCCTGGCACGCGGAGGTCTTGAACTCATCAAGGAGAAATCCTTCACCCTGCTGGACTGTGGCAGCCGTGATATCAAATACGTTGAATACAGTGATGGCAAAATCAAAGACATGGGCTGGAACGCCGAATGCGGAGCCTCCATGGGGTTCACCATTGAGCTGCTCGAAAAGTACTATACCCTTGATTTTTCGGAGATTCCCGTACCGAAGACATCCTTTTCGGTGACCTGCGGTGTACTGGGCATGAGTAACATCTTTGATGCCGTGGTCACAGGGGAAAGTGAGGAGAGCGCTGTGGCAAAATTCGTCAAAGGCATTGCAGTGAATGCCTACAACTTTGCAGGACATCCCGACAAGCTCTACCTCTCCGGCGGTCTCTGCGACAACCCTCTGTTCCTGGCATCATTCCCTTGCCCGGTGGTCTCTTTAGGCCGCTTTGTACTCCTTGAAGGCCTGCTGGCCTCTGCAGGACTGTTGAAGAACTAGGCTCACCATCAGCTTACCTCCCGGTGTGACTGCGAGTCCGCTGCAGCGGTTTTCTGCAACTCCCGCCGCACCAGTTCAATATGCTGTCGAAGATGATAAAGACGATCGGAAAAAGCCAGCGGAACCTTCAGGTCATGGGCACGCAGATCAAGCAGGGTGAGTTCCGCCAGGCGTCTCTGTCTCTCGGATGCCTCCATGGCCTGCAGTTCCTCTTTATCCGGATCAAGCTCATCAAGCCTGTCGTAGAGTTTAAAGATCCGGGAACGCATACGCCAGCGATACAGTGGCGGCATCATCTTAAAGACGGGAACCAGCAGTATCACCAGGGGAAGCAGCATTATCTTGAGACGATCAATGAGCGAGGCCGCCCAGAATGGAAGATAGCGCTGTAAAAAAGGAGGACCGTGCTTGAAAAAGCGATCCGCCTGATCGTTTAAGGGCAGTTCCAGGTACCTTGGACTGGGAAACTGTTCATCCGCCTCAAACCAGCCGGAGTGATGATGTGCCGAATAGGCCGCCTGCATGATCAGATCGACTATGGCTGGATGGATATCGGGATCAACCGCCAGACTTGCCGTAACCGCAATCAGCTCAATGTCACGATCCGGAATATTGCGAACAAGATTCTGTGATCCTTCAGGAAGGAGCAGGGCGGAGAGATAGTAAAACCGTTTCGCATAGCCGCTTGCCCGCTCAAAACTTGCAACCTGCAGATCCGGATTTTCCATGAGTTTCGTAATCACAGAGCTCCCCGGACGGGTAACAAAAAATGCCGCATCAAGGCTGCCGTCACTGAGTCCTTTCAGGGCATCAGCATCCGGGAGCGCCACCAGATCAACATTTTCGTCATTCAGCCTGTTTTCCTCCAGCAACTGTCGCACAAGGGCAAAGGTTCCGGAACCTTCAGCCCCCGTTGAAACCTTCAGCCCCTTCAGCCGGGCCAGCCGGGTCAACTCCAGATCCTTTCTGTGAAAAAGCCAGAGGGGCTCGTAATAGAGGCTGGCAAGCCCCTCAATCCTGCCGGGATTATCCCGGGGGATGGTTCCCCCCTGAATAAACGCGATATCAGCTTCCCCGTTACTGAGCAGCTTGATATTCTCAACAGAACCGGCGGTCTTTAAGACATGGAGGGTGATACCTTCTTTTTTCAGGAACTCAGCGTAACGATTGGCAAACTGGTAATATGCCCCCGTCTCCTGGCCGGCAGCGATTCTCACGTCCTTTGGCGGAGCGGGTTTTATAAAATACTGCGCCAGGTAAAATCCGGCAATAACAAGAAAAATCCCCGGTCCATAGATTGAGACCACATCCTTCCAGCTTACCTTACGCTTTTTCATTGCCGCCAGATGATATTATTTCCAGGTGACCTTCAATGGATCACGCTGGGGAATATGTCGATAGCTGAACTTCGGATAGCCAAGCATAAGGGCTGTATAGACCTTGTGATTATCCGGAAGATTCAGGGCATCAAGGAGGGGTTGATGCCTGAAATGAATGGCCTGTACCAGAAAACCCGCCCAGCAGCTGCCAAGACCACGGCTGTGGGCAGCAAGGTCAAGATAAGCTGTTGCAAGGGTACAGTCCTCGACAGGATGTTCACTGGATGCGGGATCGGCATGGGCAATTGCCAGGTGCGGTGCATCGCGGAGTACCTTGTCGATACCCTTGTCCCAGGCACGAACAAGACCGGGAAAGAGTTTCAGGCTCTGCATATAATCAACCACCAGGCCGGCAAGACGCCTTACTTCGGCAGGATCTTCCACCATTATCCAGTGGACCGGCTGGCAGTTGTGGGCACTGGGAGCATAACGACTCACATCCAGTATTTCCTCAAGAACAGAGTGATCCGCAACCTTCTTCTTGTAACTGCGAATGGAACGGCGGCTGGTCAGAAAATGGCCAACTGAATCCGGTGCCGGCAGCAGCGCCTTCTCCACAGGAGGGCTTTTGCTCAGTGGAGATATGCTGATATCCAGTGCATCAGCCGCGCAGACCGCCATACAGTGGCCACATCTGATACACTTTTTAACAGCCGCTTTCCGCAGTTGCGGAACATCTTCTTTATCTTTATTAATCAGGTCAAAAGGACACTCTGCGATACAGGCGTAACATTTTTTGCAGAGTTCCTGATCCACGCTGAGACTGATCTTCATACAAACTCCAGAATATCTTTGAACTATGAGTTGACTGGTAAATTGACTATACCCTGAATACCATAGCAAAAAAAATCACGCCCTGCCCTGAAAAATTGCCTCCCGGCAAAAAAGCCTTCCCCCGGCCGACACCCGCACATCACACCGGAATAGTTGATCATCAATATGTGGTACACAACAGTAAACAGCAAAAAAAAGGCCCCGGAACTTCTGTTCCAGGGCCTTCTGCGCAGTATCGAACTTACTTCTTCCTGGCTTTTTTTGCCTTTTTTCCGTCCTTCTTCTTTCCCTTTTTTTTCTTCTTTTTCTTCTTCTTCGGCTCTTCAAACAGAGGACAGCTCTTACAGCAATAGCCTTTTTTTTCGATCTTCTTACAACACTTCTTTTTTGCCATGATGAGCCTCTTATGGAATAAAAACCGTGTTACTCTTTTGCATCTTTTTCAATGGCGATCAACTCCACATCAAAGACCAGCACTGAGCTTGGCTCGATCATTGGAGGTACACCCTGCTCACCATAGGCAAGGGACGGCGGAATGATCACGTGATATTTTGCACCCTCTTTCATAAGCTGCAGCACTTCACTCCACCCCGGAATCACCTGAGTCACTCCAAATACAGCAGGTTCTCCGCGCTTGTTGGAATCATCAAAAACAGTTCCGTCAATCAGGGTTCCCTTATAATGTACCTTGACAGTGTCATCAGCTGTGGGCTGGGCGCCGCTACCTTCCTTTATAATTTCATACTGCAGGCCGCTGGCTGTGACAACAACACCCTTCCGGCTCTTGTTTTTCGCCAGGAAGTCATCACCCTCTTTCTTGTTTTTCTCCTGCAGGGCCTTCATCTGTGCTTCCTGCTTTGCCCTCATCTGTTCAGCAAACTGCTGCTGCACACTCTGCATCTCTTCAGGGCTGATACGAGAGGGACTCCCTTCAAAACCATCCTTCAAACCTCGTTTGAGTGTTTCAAAATCAAGCTCTTCACCTATTCCGTTCAGGTAGGTGCCCATATCAATGCCCATACTGTAACTGAGCTTCTCTTTAAATGTTTTTAATTCACCTGCATTCTCATCAGACCCGGAGGCCATTCCAAGGGTGGGGACGGTCAAACAGACTGCAAGTGCAAAACCAGCGATGCGTTTCATGTACAAACTCCTTTAGTAATATGTTGACAGGATATCATTTATCCCTTCCCCTGTTTATAGATAAGCATTTTTTCAATATCCTGCAAGGAGGATGTTCACTGCCCAACTAAAAGAGTTGAACCAGCGTGATACCTCTGTTTTGCATATTGAGATGCGGGTGTGATGCCAATGGCGGAAAACGACGCAGCAACTCTTTGACCAAACCCCGGCGGCGACTGAATTTCTCTCCATGCACAACCACCTTGATTTCCCCGCGGCTCAACAGATACTCCAGGGTTTTTCTGCATTCACGACGGATTGCCCCACCTTTTCCTGTGGAACCATACCCGTGAATAAGGGTGAGCAGACGGATCTGTTCAAGGCGTGCCGTGGTGATCTCCTGCTGGAGACGATGCAGTGCCTCCTCCACCGTGGGAAGCCCCTGTTCCAGGTTCACTGTTTTTTGATGAAAACCTGATCCGGAAGCTCTGCGGTTCTGCCCTTCATCACATTCCTGACGGCTTCCGCAAAAGGGGCAGAGCACCACGCGGCTATCAATGTCATTGCCGCAGACCTGGCAGGATTGCATGAAAAGCCGGCTCAGGTATTGAGCCTGGCTGCTGCTTCTTTGGCCTCAGCTATGGCTTTTTCAAGTTTTTTGGATTTCGGGCCTTTAATCTTTTTTATAAGCTTCTCGAGGGCATCTTCCATTGCCACGATATCGGCCTTCCTGTTGTTCATCTGATCAATGGAAACAAGAGCGGCCATTGGACGACCGGCACGCTCAATGATGTACGACTCCCCGAGAAGAGCTGCCTTATCCAATAAACGACCAAAATTCTTCCTGGCATACATTGCGGTTATGCTTTCCTTCACACTCTTCCCCCCGTGAGCAATTATAATCAGGCCCCGGAATCCTTCCCGCCGGCCTCACCCTCTCTACACCATATTCAGTTGCAGCCTCATACCCTGCGCGCAGTAATCACCTGTTCCATCTGCCGCAGGTGCTGGAGAACCCGTTGCAGGTGCTCCAGTCCCTCCACCTCAACAACGATATGAAAATCAGCAGTATCGGCAGGTGTGGTCCGGGCGGTGATTTCAATGATATCCGCATCATCACTGCTGATAGCATTACTGATTGCCGCAAAAACGCCTTTTCCGTTCTCGGCACTGACCTGGATTTCAACCCGGTGACTGCTCTGCTGCGTCGTGGACCATTCAACATCAATCCAGCGCTGCGGATCCGTGGCAAGCAAATTGGCACACTCCGTCTTATGCACTGATATTCCACGACCATTGGTGATAAAACCCATTATGGGATCACCAGGTACCGGATTACAGCAGCGGCTGATCTTCACCATCACATCATCCACACCATCGATATGAATGGCCGGCCCTGCACTGACCTTCTTCCTGACCCCGGTGAATGATTTCTGCTGTTCAACGGCAGCTCCATCCTCAGCACTCTTCTGCTCCTCAACCTCTTTCCGTATTTCAGGAGGCTGAAGAGTCCGGACAAGCTGTGGGATGGTTATCGTACCACTGCCCACCTTGGCAAGCATATCTTCAAGGGAGTTGCAGTGGAGATCTTTTAGAAGAAGTTTTACATGACCACTTTTAACAAGTTTTTTCAACGTGGTATCGTAATTCTTCAGCTCTTTTTCACATATCTCCCGACCCAGGTTCAAGGCCTTTTCACGTTCTTCCCTGCGGAGCCATGAGCGAATGCGTGACCGGGCCCGACTGGTCTTGACCAGTTCCAGCCAGCCACGCCGGGGGCGCTGATTTTTTGACGTAACGATCTCTATGATATCACCATTCTGGATCGCATACTTCAGGGGAACCAGCTTGCCATTCACCTTGGCCCCCACACAGTGGTCTCCAACCTCGGTGTGAATGGAATAGGCAAAGTCAATGGGACTTGAATTGATGGGAAACTCTTTCACCTCACCCGCCGGGGTAAGCGCATAGACCTCCGGAGCATAGAGTTCACCATGAACAGACTCCAGAAACTCCCTGGGATCCTCAACCTCCTGCAGAGTCTTGACCAGACTCTTCAACTCCCTGAAGAGTTTGGCATCGTTATCCGAGGCATTCTGTCCCTCTTTATATGCCCAGTGGGCAGCAACACCTTCAAGGGCAATACGATCCATCTCTTCGGTACGAATCTGGATCTCTATAAAATGATCCCGGGGACCGACCACGGTTGTGTGCATGGACTGATAATTATTTGCCTTGGGAACTGAAATAAAGTCCTTTATTCTCCCGGGTACCGGCGACCAGTTGGCATGAATCACTCCCAGAGCCTCATAACACTCTTTGACAGTGTTGACTATGATGCGGAAAGCAACCTTGTCATAGACCCGTTCCAGGGGGATTTTCTGGGCAATGAGCTTCTTGTAGATGGAATAGAGATGCTTGGGCCTGCCGATGATCCTGGTGGGTTTCACATTACTCTCAGCGAGTTTTCCGTGAAAGATTGAAATAACCTCGTCCACGTACTTCTGTCGCTCTTCCAGGGAGCTTTCAAGCCGGCTGACCAGATCAAGATATTCATCCGGATAGAGATACTGGAACGAGAGATCTTCAAGCTCACGCTTCATCCAGTCAATTCCCAGGCGGGAGGCCAGGGGTGCGTAGAGGTCCCGTGTTTCGCTGGCGATCTCCCGCTGTTTCTCCACAGGAACAGTATCGAGAAGACACATATCCTGAAGCCTGTCTGCGAGTTTGACAAGGAGCACCCGCACATCCGATGCAATTGCCAGAAGCATCTTTCTGACATTATCGGCCTGATGGGTCAGCTTGGAATTGTAATGTACATTGGCAATACGGGTACAGCCATCAACAATTCTGGCCACCCCTTCCCCGAACTGCCTGCGCAGCTCTTCGAGTTTGACACCCTCTTTCAGGACCCCATGGAGCAGTCCCGCCACAATGGTGTCAAGGTCAAGGTGCATGGATGCCAGGGTGGAGGCAACGTGCAGGGTATGATCAAGGTAGGGACTGCCGGAAAAATGGTTTTTACCGGTATGGACAGACACAGCAAGGTCCCAGGCCTTGTCTATGGGAGCCAGATCAATGCCATGGAGATAACTCCTGGTCAATATTTTCAGGCCTTCCTGATTCACCATAACAGTGAGTTCTCTTTCCATTATACCTGTTGGGTTCCGGCAGCAGGCATGCTAGCCACAATCCATTCCTTCCTCTATCAGTGCCACAATTCTATCGCTCAGCTCAGCAGGTTTCAACTCTTCAACCTCTCCGCTGTCACGTCTGCGAAGTTCCACAATGCCATCTTTGGCAAAACGCTTTCCAACAGTCAGCCGCAGCGGGATGCCGAGGAGATCCGCATCTTTAAACTTTGAACCGGGCCGTTCATCACGATCATCAATCAGGACCTCAACACCCCTCTCCTGAAGTTCCTGATAGAGGCTTTCAGCCATTTCGGTTATGACTTCGTCACTGATCCCGAGGTTGAGCAGTATCACCTGCAGGGGTGCCAGGGGCATGGGGAAAATCATCCCGTTTTCATCATGATTCTGCTCAATGGCAGCAGCCACAATCCGACTCACCCCAATACCGTAACATCCCATAACCATGGGTTTATCATGACCGTCACTGTCCTGAAAGACTGCATTCATGGCCTTTGAGTACCCTGTTCCGAGCTTAAAGACGTGACCGACCTCAATGCCCTCTTTCATGACCAGCTCTCCGCCGCATTCAGGACAGGGATCTTCCGGGGTGATCTGGCGCAGATCTGCAACAGCAAAGGCATCAAAATCACGCCCCATGTTCACATTTCTGAAGTGGTAGTTTTTCTCATTGGCTCCGGTGACAAAATTGCGCATGGCTGCCACTTCACTGTCAACCACCAGTTTAACTGAAATGCCGACAGGTCCCAGGTAGCCGGTGGGAACACCGGTGGCATCAAAAACACCCTTGTCATCAAGCATGGTTACTTCCACCGCACCAAGGAGGTTCTTCAGCTTGACCTCCTGCACCTCACGATCGCCACGCACCAGAACGGCAACCACCTCTTCTCCCGCCTGATACACCATGGTTTTAACCAGCTCACTGGGCTCTATTCCCATAAAGTCGCAGACCACCTTCACCTTCCGCTTTCCTGGGGTCTCGACTTTCTCACGCTCACGCATGGGACTCTCATCTGCAACAGGAGCTGTAACTGCGGCTTTCTCACTGTTGGCGGCATAATCACAGCTCGAACAGATAACCAGGGTATCCTCACCGGTATCCGCCAGCACCATAAACTCATGGGAGAAACTGCCACCGATGGTTCCTGAATCCGCCTCAACGGGACGGAAATCCAGACCACAGCGAGTAAAAATACGTTTATAGGCATCATACATCTTCTGGTAAGCCTCTCCTGCCGCGGCATCATCCACATCAAAGGAGTAACCATCCTTCATGATAAACTCACGACCACGCATCAGACCGAAACGGGGCCTGATCTCATCCCGGAATTTGGTCTGTATCTGAAAGAGATTTCTTGGCAGATCACGGTAGGATCGGATCTCACGGCGAACAAGATCGGTGATTACTTCCTCATGGGTGGGGCCCAGACAGGATTCCCTGTCGTGACGGTCAACAAACCTGAGCAGTTCCAGGCCATATTTTTCATAACGGCCGGTCTCATGCCAGAGATCTGCCGGTTGAACCATGGGCATCAGGAGTTCCTGGGCACCTGCCCGGATCATCTCCTCACGTACAATTCCCTCCACCTTGCGGACAGCTGCCAGGCCAAGGGGGAGATAGGTGTAAATGCCGGCGGTCAGTTTTCTGATATAGCCAGCACGCAGCAGAAGCCGATGGCTGGCCACCTCGGCCTCTGCCGGATTTTCTTTCAGTGTTGGAATCAGTGATTGTGAATATCTCATTTCTTTTTGCCTTTTATTTAAATCTGCTCCATCTTCTTTAACTCATCGAGGAAAGCGTCAAGGAGCTCTTCTTCTTTAACTTTT
>JAMOMO010000211.1 GCA_027067035.1 Desulfobulbaceae bacterium | reverse complement strand
GCACAGACCGGTATCCAGGCTGCCCGGAAAAACATTGAGGCCCTGCAGGAAAAAACCGACCGGCTCAGGGTTTATGCCCCTGTGGACGGAGTTGTGATATCAAGAGATGCAGAGACTGCCCAGTATGTCCAGCCCTCCACACCTGTTCTCCAGATCGTGGACCCTGCAACCCTGTGGGTGGAGACAAAAATCGATGAACGGATAAGCGGCCGTGTCAAAGAAGGTCAGCAGGCAGGCATTATCCTGCGTTCGCTGCCGGAAAAAACGTACAGGGGCGTAGTAAAGAGGATTGATGCCATGACAGACCCGGTAACCCTTGAACGAAAGATCAACGTGGCCTTTACAGTAACGCCCAGCCCGTTTTTTATGAACGAACAGGCCCGGGTGACCATTGCCATCAATACGTATGACGATGTTGTCAAAGTGCCCCTGAAGGTTGTGGTGCAGAAGGAGGGAAAACCGGGTATGTGGGTTCTTCGAAACAACCGTGCCCATTTTACAGTTGTTGATTCACTCGCCGTGAGTGAAACTGAAATGGCCATGGCACAGCTTGATGCTGATACTGTTATCATTGTACCGGACAAAAGAAAAAAATCACTGACCGAGGGGATGAGGATCTTTCAATGATTCATCTGGCCAGAGAGGATGTCAGACATACCCTGGGCAAGTTTGTGGTCACTGCCATGGGGGTGGGGATGCTGCTCGGCATAGTTCTGATCATGATGGGAGTCTATCGGGGGATGATAGTTGATGCCCAGGTGCTGCTTGATGATCTGAATGTTGACCTCTGGGTTGTCCAGCAGGATACCCTGGGACCCTTCGCCGAAGCCTCACGGGTACATGAAGACCTGCAGTACACCATTGCCTCACTGGATGGAGTTGACAAAAGCAGTGTCATCACTTTCCAGAATATTCAATTACCCAAAAAAGACGGAAAGGTCCGTGTCTTTGCTGTGGGCTATGATGTCTATGGACCGATTAACCCCATCAATCCGGCAAGACTGGTGGCAGGCCGGGTACTGAAGACCGACCATTACGAGATAGTGGTGACCGACAAAACGGGTTTTACGCTGCATGACACCATACAGCTTGGCCGCAATCTCTATACGGTTGTCGGAATCACCCACGGCAGTGTCTCGTCCGGGGGGGACCTGCTGGCCTATGTCAGTTTAAAGGACGCCCAGGAACTTCAGTTTTCCTATTCCAACAAACGCATCCAGTCAGAAAGGGCGCGGGGTATCGTCAACCGGGACACCCACATGGTCAATGCGGTTATTGCCACTGTACTGCCCGGTTATGAGGCAGAAACCATTGCCCGGGAGATCCGTACCTGGCTGCACAAGAGTGTCTATACCAAAGAGCAGCAACGGTCGGTATTAACGAAATACGTTGTGGAGAAAGCCTCAAAACAGATAGGGATGTTTACCGCCATCCTTGTTATCGTGGCCACCATTATTATCTCACTGATCATCTACACCATGACCCTGGAAAAGATGAAAGAGATCTCCATCATGAAACTGATGGGCCTTCCCAACAGAATGATTGTCCGTATGATTGTGGAAGAGACCCTGCTGCTCGGCATTCTGGCCTTTCTCTTTGGCAATCTGTTCTCCCATCTCATCTACTCACGATTTCCCAAAAGAGTTGTTCTGGAAATCCCCGATGCCTGGATGCTCTTTGCCGTGGTGGTGGTCGCCAGCATTGCCGCCTCCTTTGTCGGTGTCAAAAAAGTTATCAGCGCAGACCCTGCGGCAGCAATAGGTGGGTGACATGAAATCAGACATAGCCATACGTGCAGAGAATATCTGTAAATCTTTCGGTGAGGGTGACAGCTATATCGAGGTGATAAAAGACGCCTCCTTTACCATTAACAAGGGTGAACTGATTGCCCTGATCGCTCCCAGCGGCGGTGGAAAGACAACTCTTTTAATGATGATCGGCTGTGTGGAAGAGCCCAGCTCCGGCAAGATCTGGCTTGGTGATGAACTGATTTTTGACAACAGATGGCTGACAAAAGAAACCCGCAAGATCAGACGCGAGAAAATCGGCTTTATCTTTCAGGCCCATTACCTTATTCCGTTTTTAAACATTATTGACAACCTGACACTCCTTCCCCAGGCCAACAAGACAGATGCAAAGACTGCCAGGGCAAAGGCAAGAGAGCTGCTGCGGTATTTTGATATCTCAGAAAAGGAAAAGTCCATGCCCTCCCAGCTCTCCGGCGGTCAGAACCAACGGGTCGCCATTGCCAGGGCACTGGTCAATGAACCACAGATCATCCTGGCCGATGAACCCACAGCTGCCCTTGACATGGAGCGCTCGGTCGCAGTGGTCAAAATGCTGAAACAGATTGCCCTGGAGCAGGAGGTCGCCATTGTCATG
>JAMOMO010000210.1 GCA_027067035.1 Desulfobulbaceae bacterium | reverse complement strand
CCACTTGAGACTGCCTATTTTTCTGGTTCTGGTTATCCTGCTTCCCTATTATACACGCCATATGACATTTTGTGACCTCTGCCCGCCCGGTACCATCAACCGCCTCTGGCAGCAGGCCGCAGGTATTCCTCTCTTCTTCAAAACACCGGAGGGAGTCTGGGCTGTTGCATCCATCACAATTCTTTGTATAGTACTGTTATCAGCTGTATTTATTGAACGCCCCTTCTGTTCCCTCCTCTGTCCCATTGGCGGCTTTCTCGGGCTGTTCAATAAGATATCAGGGATATTTATCAGGGTTGACAATAAGGAGTGCGTTGACTGCGGCCGCTGTGAAGATGTCTGTCCACAGGGAATCAATCCGGCAGAAACTCCAGCCCACAGCCAATGTACACGCTGTCTCGAGTGTACCGGAGTCAAGTGTAAATTTATTGAAACTGATATCAGAATTTAAGATACAACAAGGTGAAAGGTAGCCATTGAAAGATGACAGCAATCACATAGTTGACTATCGGGGCCATTGCTGAAAAGGAATCCGCGACGTGCGGAGCCGCCTTGGACAAGGCGGGAAGAATATCTCCTTCCGGGCCCTGTGCGATGCCGACATGGCAGCTCACCTTCATCGGGTAATAACCTGGGCCGGCGGGACTGTCAGCAGTCAGGAAGAGCGTTCCGATGGCGTTCTACTCCACATTACTAAACAGGATCTATTATGAACACCCACACTATCCATCCCATTGTTCTTGGCAGCAAGGAATTTGACAAAAGCATGATGACCTACCAGCACGGCTACGGCACTCCGTTCACCATTCCTATTTACGGCTGGTATCTTGAAGGAGGTGAGAAGAAAATCCTGGTGGACACCGGAGAACTGCACCCCATCCAGTCCACGGCCAGGGAAGAAGCTCTGGGCGGACCAATCTTCACCGTTGAGGATGGCCTGGCCCAGTTCGATCTGCGCCCGGAGGACATTGATATTGTCATTCATACCCATCTCCATAACGATCATTGTGAGAACGACTATAAATTCAGCAATGCTGAATTCTTCATCCATGAGCTGGAACTTGCACGCATCGCAGATCCACACCCTTTGGACTTCCGCTATGTGGAGGACTTTATCTTTGAGATTCGCGACGCAGGCCAGATAACAGCAGTTACAGCCGACAGGGAAATCGTACCCGGTATCCGGGTTATCCACACCCCGGCTCATACTCCCGGCGGTATGTCGATTGCCGTTGATACCACATTGGGAGAGGCCATCATCACCGGATTCTGCTGTCTTCTGGAAAATTTCTTTCCTCCCATTGATATCACCGCAATGGAGATGGACGTCATCCCTCCCGGTACCCATGTCAATACCTACGAGGCCTACGACATCATGGCAAGGATAAAGGAGAAGGCAGATATCATACTGCCCCTGCACGAGCCTAAGTTCGCCGCCATGAAAACTATTCAGAAAAACAATAGCTGAAACAGCTGAATCCGCGGCTATTTCTCCCAATAAACTGTCGGCAGATCCGGGCCACGGATTCAGAAAAGAAAATAAAAAAGCAGCATCAGCCACCTTCCCCCATAAACAATGAGGTTATAAAATGAATCTAGTTCTCTACTCAAGCAAATCCGGCAACACCAAAAAACTGGCAGATACTGTTTTTGCAGCCCTGCCGGACCCAAAAGAAATACTTCCCATCACTGAAATGCCGGCATCACTTGCCGATTATAATCTGATCGCCTTCGGATTCTGGCTGCAGGCAGGCCAGCCTGATGCGGCCAGTCAAAGCGCCCTTGCCAGGATTAAGGAGAAAGATGTTTTTCTCTTTGCAACCCATGGTGCTGCTCAGAACTCAGCCCATGCCGTGAAAGCTATGGAATCTGCACAGGAGATGGTGCCATCCTGTCGTGTCATCGGGACATACAGCTGCCAGGGGGAAGTCAACCCCAAGGTCATTGCCACTGCTGAATCCAAACCACAACGCCCCCCCTGGCTTGATGATGCACCTGACGCGGTTGGTCACCCGAATACCGGGGATCTGGAGGAATTAAAGGCAATCATTGCAGAAAAGTTATGAGTCACCTGTGACAGAACAGGTGCATAGACCCCCAAAAAAAAGGGTGCCGGGGAAACTTCCCCGACACCCTTTTTCTACATTCATGTTTTTTCAGGAAACTTCTATCTCTCCAACGGAAAAATTGACATTCCCTTTGCGATACCGCTTCCGGATACAGGAACACAGTAAGAAATTTTCTGTTTGGTCTTGGTCACCTTGATCCTGCCCACCTCTGTCATTTCAGAGTCAAGCACCTCACCGGTATCGGGATCAACCAGTTCTTCAACAGCCCCCACCTTGAATTCACGCCCCACAGTCACTCCCTCACGGCTGCCGCGGTTTATGATTACCTTATCGCCTTTCACCAGCAGAACAGAGCCTTCCCAGGGAATGGAATCAAGTTGCTTAATCAGGAAAAGTACAGCCTGACCAACTGCATCCTCCAGGGCCTTGCCCACATTATCCTTCTCCGCACCACCGAAGTTTCCGCCGAGCCCACCCAGGGCTCCGCCATGATAGCCAACGGTAAAACCGCGTTTACCGGAAACACCGACCACATCTGTGGAGGCCTTCACCTGACCGGTTTCAGAATCAACGAGATAAATGGTCACATTCATCTCAGCCTTTCCGGCAGAACCGCCAATGGTAAAACCCTGAAAGCTTAAGCCGCCGCCACCGGAACCGGTATCATCCTGAACATGGGTAATGGAGCCGCGAACAAGGAGCTGCGCCGGGGTCATCCTTCCGATCTTAGCGGTTTTCTTCCCCTGTGCAGTACGACCTGAAGCAGCAAAATCCTGCTCTGCCATGGCAGCCTTCCGCATTTCACCATCACCAAGGACAATGAACCAGCCGGACTCGTGAAGGAGGTTGGTCATGACGGTCTGCATGCCGTCACCGATGCTCCAGCGCCCGCTCCAGCCGGCCTCGTTCTTAAACTTGTGAACGGTAATTGAATACCTGAGATTCCCGGCAGGGGGGGCCGGAATGGTTGTTTCTGCAGCAACCCAGCTCACGGGCAGGATAAGCGCAAAAACCAAAACCAGGCCGGTCAATATAGATCGTTTCATACCACACTCCTTTTCCTCTTTAAAAAATGTAACTTGCGAACACCGTCCCACGACATTTCGTTGAACACCCTTCATAGTTCCCCTCAGTCTATCGCAGAAAGGATAATAAATCAAATAGACTATGGGTATTCAAGCAGCATCAGCAAAGTTTCGCAAACCGCTCCCAGAAGTCAGGAAACGACTTGGCGACACAGTCCTCGCCCGTTATCTGCACTCCGGGAACCTTCAGACCTGCCACAGCAAAACTCATGGCCATCCGATGATCATTATATGTTTCAATGACAGCACCATGGAGGCGCACTCCGCCATCACCATGAATAATCATATAATCATCTCCCTCCTCAACTTCGGCACCCATCTTCACAAGCTCTGCAAGAGTTGCTGTGAGTCGATCGCATTCTTTGATGCGCAGATGGGCGATGTTGTTGATAACGGTCTTTCCATGGGCAAATGCGGCAACAACGGCAAGGGTGGGCACAACATCAGGCATATCACCCATATCCACTGTGATGCCCTCAAGCCGCTCTCCTCCTTTGAGGCTTATGCCGCCGCCGTCCATGGACACTTCACAACCCATTCGGGCAAGAAGTGGAACCACACCGGCATCCCCCTGCAGAGACGGCACCGGAACATTTGAAACCGTTACCCTTCCACCGGTGACAGCTGCCGCCGCCCAGAAATAGGAGGCATTGGAGGCATCTCCTTCAATTTCATAGTCCATGGCCCGATAGCTGCCCTGAGGAATCACAAAGGAGGTGAACTCCTCATTACAATCAACACTCACCCCGAAATCCGACATGACAGAGAGGGTCATCGCCACATAGGGCTTGGAGAACACCTCGCCCCTGACCTCCAGGGTCGCTGCTTGAGCAGCATAGGGAGCAACGAGCAGCAGAGAGGAGACATACTGGCTGGACTTTCCCTCGGGCAGAACAGTTGCTCCGCCGTCCAGGCCTTTGCTTTTTATCAGAAGGGGCGGACATCCAGTCCCCTGTTCCGAGCTGATTTCAACACCCCAGCCCTGAAGCGCCTCCATGAGCGGACCAATGGGCCTCTCCCGCATCCGTTCCTCACCGTCAATCCGGAAATCACCATGGCCAAGGGCCACAAACGAGGTCAGAAACCGGGTGGCGGTACCATTGTTGCCGAGAAAAATTTCTTTATCGGGTGTTTTCAGTTTGCCACCATTACCATGGACAAGCCAGACATCATCGCCACGCTCCACAGTGACCCCCATCTGCTCCAGTGCCCTGGAAGTATAGTGTGTGTCTTCACTGGCCAGGGGACCGATGAGCCTGCTGGTTCCATCAGCCAGGGCTGCAGCAATAAGAGCCCGCTGGGTGAGACTTTTTGAACCCGGTACCGCAACCGTGGCATCAACCGTTGAGACTGGTGTTATTTCAATCATTTTTCTCTACTCGTGTAGTATTATTTTTCGTGACATCCACTCTTTTTCTCAAGACTGCCCGACTCTTCCCAGCGCCTTTTGCAGGGCCGAACGCATAACCGCCACCGGAGCTTTCCCGGCAGTCCATATTTCAAACTGGGCAACTCCCTGATAGAGCAGCATTTCAAGGCCGTTGATAATGGCACAGCCTCTCTCCTCTGCATCCTGCAGCAGACGGGTTTTCAGTGGTGCATACACTATGTCCATGACCACAGTAAACTCTGCGTTCAGTTCAGCTGCAACCGGACTGTTTTCCGCATGGGGTTCCATGCCGACAGAAGTGGCATTTATCAGGATATCTCCTGATAAGGTATCACTTTCAGCAAGGGATACCCAGGGACAGCCAAGCTCATCAGCAAGGGAGCGTCCCTTTGATTCGGTGCGGCTTGAGAGCACAAGTTCCGCGCCTCTCTCCAGCAGGCCGAAACCTATTGCCCGTGCAGAACCGCCTGCTCCAAGAAGCACCGCCTTTGCCCCGGAAAGTACAATCTGCTCTTCAAGGGCCCGCATGGCACCAAGCCAGTCCGTATTCAGGCCGCTGAGCCTGCCATTATTATTGACAACCGTATTCACCGCACCGATCTTCGCGGCCACCGGATCGATCTCGTCAAGCAGCTCCATGATCTGCTCTTTGTGAGGGATGGTCACGCTGACACCCTGCACCCCCAGGCCCCGTATACCGGTGACAGCCGCTGCGATATCCGGAGCGGGAAAGGGCAGGTAGATACCATTAATCCCGGCCGCCGCAAGGGCCGCGTTGTGCATGGCGGGACTCAGGGAATGGCTCACGGGGTTCCCCACTATTCCGTAAAGAATGGTCTTTCCGTTGACAGCCATGTTCTATACTCCCATCAATGTATGGATCCGCCGCATCTTTGCAGCTGTTATCTGGCCCGGAGCAGTAAGCTCCGCATCGCTTACCGCACAGTATGTCATGTACCCCCCGAGCTCACAGCTGGCCACCCGGCTGATGATTCCAGCCGCTCCCATGCAGAAGCTGATGAGTGGGAAATCAAGTTGACGCGCAACATCAAAAAGCTGCATGATTCTGAGAACATCACTGCTGTCATTGGCCGTTGTGATGATTTTCCCGATATCCGCCCCCCTGTCCTGCATCAGCGCCATTCGCCCCACAAGCTCTTCCAGCGAGGGAGTCTCTTTGAAATTATGCCAGGAGAGAATCAGCCTGGTACTGCTCTCAGGCAGGGCCTGCAACATCTTTCGATGGGAGTCATCGGGTGCCAGGAGTTCAAGATCCACATAGGCAGCATTTTCAGCCACCGCCTCCAGAAGCGCACCGAGACGCTGTTCCTCATCGCCGGTGAATTCGCCTCCCTCCCAGGCTGCCCTGTTGGTAAAAAGCAGTGGTTTTTCAAGGGTGGCAAGAAAGGGGGAAACAGCCACCGTCTGGAGATAGTCAAGACGTATTTCCAGCACATCTGCATCTGCTGCAACGGAATCCGCAACAGCAAGCGCATCATCGATGGTCGTACGGCCTATGGAAACACAGGTACGCAAACGGGAGTTCATTGAATATCACTTTTTCTTTTGTGCTGCATCGGCCGTCCGTATGGCCCAGGCCACAAGAAGGGACACAACTGTTAAATCATCAAGGAGGCCAAAACCTGCAATCCAGTCAGGAATCAGATCAAAGGGAGAGAGGAGATAGATGATTGCCGAAGCAAGTATCATCTTCACCCTCCAGGGAGTATCACGCCTGAAAAGAAGGCGGGCCCAGGCCTGTACCCTGCTCCACAGAAAGAACTGTGAAGGACCGTTTGGAGGAGAGGGTACCATGATCAGGGGAGGATCAGCCCCCCGATGAGTTCTCTGATGGAACCAAGACTCTCAGTGGCCACATGGCGGGCCAGCCCTTCCACCGCCTCTTCACTCGCTCTGGGGTTCACAAAATTTGCAGTGCCTATCTGTACGGCGGTGGCACCTGCCAGCATGAATTCCAGGACATCTTCCGCCGTCTCAATTCCGCCGATTCCGACCACGGGAATAGAGACCGCCCGGGCCACCTGGTACACCATGCGCAGCGCCACTGGTTTAATGGCAGGTCCGGACAGGCCGCCAATCACATTGGCAAGGGCCGGTTTTCTGCTGCGATGATTGATGGCCATCCCGATGAGGGTATTGATGAGGGAAACCGCATCGGCACCGGCATCCTCCACAGCCTTTGCAATCACCGTGATATCAGTAACATTTGGTGAAAGCTTCACCATAACCGGGACCGTGGAGTTCTCCTTCACAACAGCGGTCACCGCAGCGGCCATTTCAGGCACCGTACCAAAGGCAACACCACCCTTTTTTACATTGGGACATGATATGTTGACTTCAATACCGGCAACACCTTCAATCCCTGCCAGGCGGGAGGCAATTTCACGATACTCATCAAGGGTATCACCAAGAATATTCACAAAGACAGGAACATTCGCCTGCTGCAGGGCGGGCATTTTCTCAGAAATAAACCGTTCAACTCCCACGTTCTCAAGTCCGATGGCATTGAGCATGCCGCAGGAGGTCTCCACGATTCTGGGTGGAGGATTACCGAAACGCGGCTCAAGGGAAATCCCCTTCACCACAACTGCTCCGAGCCTGTGCAGATTCACATAGGGCTCAAATTCACGGGCATATCCGAAGGTTCCGGAGGCAGTCATCACCGGGTTTTTCAGATTCAACGAGGCAATGGAAACCCTGAGATCAACACTGTTCAGCTCACTTGCCATAGCAGCTCCTTTGAATCAAAGACCGGCCCATCCGAACAGGCATGTGCGTAGGCGCCGTTTTTAACAGGAACAATACAGCCAAGACATGCTCCCATGCCACAGGCCATGCTGGTTTCCATTGAAACCTGACAGGAAAATCCACGATCCCTGCAGAAAAAATGGACTGCTGTCATCATGGGATGGGGCCCACAGACAAACATTTCACAGTCATCCCCTAAGTCCAGTTTTTTCAGGACATCAGTCACCAGCCCATGATGCCCGAGGCTGCCGTCATCAGTGGCAGGGTGGACATTGAGGCCAAGTTCATGAAAATCCTGTACCAGTGGTTCCAGTTCTTCCCTGTTTCGTGCTCCAAGCACCACCAGGGGAGTATTTTCAGGGCAGACACGGGAAAGTGTTTTCCCAAGAAAGAGCAGCGGGGCTATGCCCATGCCACCGCCGACAAGGCAGTTCAGACGCTGGCAATCGACTGTAAAACCGTGTCCCAACGGTCCCAGAATAGACAGAAATTCACCTTCCCTGCAGTGTGACAGCAATGATGTCCCACGGCCCACTACTTTAAACAGGATCTGAAAATGTTTTCCGTTGCTGGTCTGCGAAATGGAGAACGGTCTGCGAAGCAGCGGTTCTTTACCGTTTCCGGTTCGTACCATGACAAACTGGCCCGGCTTTGCAATGGATGCAATATCGGGAGCAAGCAGGGTCAACCGGACAATATCAGACGAGAAGCGTTCAATTCTGGTTATCTGTGTTTTTTTCTGGAATTGCGACATAGTTAAGACTATTATCTAATAAGATCTTAGGGTTTCACTCATCTTCTAACTCTCCACCACTGCACACTCAATGGATATTTTACTCCTGATGTACATTACTGCCGGATGCTTCGGCGCTATCATAGGAAGCTTCCTGAACGTGGTTATCCTGCGCCTGCCGGGAAACAAGGAATCCATTGTCTTCCCGTCCTCTCACTGCACCAGCTGCATGGAAGACCTGCACTGGTACGAGAACATTCCGGTTCTCAGTTTTCTGGTCCTTCGCGGCCGCTGCAGTCACTGCCGGGAAAAGATCTCCCTCCAGTATCCGCTGGTGGAAATCGCCATGACACTCCTGTCTCTGGCCCTTGTGCAGCGTTTCGGACTCAGCATTGCCACCGCATTTTACTTCCTCTTCTGTGCTGCCCTGCTGGTGATAATCGTGATCGACATCCACCATCAGATTATCCCCGATGTCATCTCTCTTCCGGGGATAGGCATCGGAATACTCTTCTCACTGCTGAGCCCGACCCTCAGCTGGCAGGATTCGGTTATCGGCATCCTGGCAGGGGGCGGTATCCTCTACTCCATCGCGTGGCTCTATTACCTCTGGCGTAAAGTTGACGGCATGGGGGGCGGTGACATCAAGCTTCTGGCAATGATCGGAGCCTTCCTGGGATGGCATGCTCTGCCCTTTGTTATTTTCACAAGCTCGCTGAGCGGCGTAGTGGTCGGCGTCTTTGCCATGATCAAGCAGAAGAAAGGCGGCCAGACCCGTATACCTTTTGGCCCGTTCCTTTCAATAGCCGCACTCCTCTATCTCTTCTTCCAGGAGAATGTATTACAGCTCTATCAACTCTACCTCAGCATAGCCATGCCGGGTTAATCATCCCGGACATCCCTCAGATCCGTTCAGTGGGTACCGGGGTTTCAAAGGAGAGCTCTGTTGCCGTCTTACCGGAATTGAGATCATTTCCCAGATCTTTTCCCAGCTCACGGGCTGTTTCAATCTGTTTCCTGCTGTGTCCATACTTCGGGTAAAATCTCCTGAACCACCCCTTTCCACGCTCCGGCATCTTGCCGGCAAGTTTCAAGAATACTCCAATGGTATTCCAGGGTTCGGCCGTCGGATGTTTGAAGACGATGGGATCGGCAACTGTCTTGGCGCCACACTTTTTCAGAAGGGATTTCAGTCCCCAGAAATGAACACGCCAGTATCCACGACATGAGATAAGCGGCAGCACCTCCTGCCCGGAAAAAAGTCTTTTCCCGTCACGATCAAGAAAGGAGAGCACAACACCGGAAGGGTTGTATGACCAGGTGGGCCCTGCAATGATGATCAGATCCCACTGGCTAAAGATCTTTTCATCAACAGGTTTCACGGGAAAACGTTTTCGCAGAAATGTCTGGAACATCATAAGAACGGTTGAGGGAATGGTGCCGATGGGAAAACGGAGTTCCTGTTCGGCAACAAGCCTTTCCCACGTCACATCAATGCCACTTTCTTCAAGACCGATCACCATTTTTTTCAGGAGATTTCTGGTCTGATGGCTATAAGAGTATGAAACTATGAGTATTCGCTTTCCTGGCACAATAACAACCTATGACTTCAAATTTCAGTACAGCTGCCTTTACTGCACCCTACTATACCGTAGAAAATGGCAAAAAAAAAGCCCCCGATTACTCGGGGGCTCGAAAAACAGAAAACAAATGTCTTTCTCTGATTATTTTTCTATTTCATGCTCAACATCAATTGCTATTTTATAGAGCAGGGTTACCACCATGAAGCCGGTTGCCCAGACACCAAGGGTAATTCCTATCTCATTCATTGTGGGAACATACTCAACAATCTGCCCCAATGGATTGGGAACAAATCCTGCCAGAACAAAGCCGACACCCTTATCAAGCCAGAAGGCTACAAAGAGCATGATACAGGCAATTCCGAGAACAAAGTCGTTCCTTCGTGCTGCCGGAGTGGCAAGCAGTCCAATGGCTGCAAAGGCAAGGATAACAAAGGCCCACATAAACGGAACCAGGTTGTTGTACATCTCACCATGATGCTCAATACCAAAAAACAGATACTGAAGGGCCTCGATATGGCCCGGCATATTGGAGTAGTACGCAACAAAGAACTCAAGGCCGACAAAGAACATGTTGAGCAGGGCAGCATAAATAATAATGGTGATGAGTTTATTCATCGCCTTACGACCCGCATCAAAGTTGGCAACACGTTTCAGGATCAGACATGCAATGAGGATCAGAGCAGGTCCTGCCGCAAAGGCTGAGGCAAGAAAGCGTGGAGCAATGATGGCAGAAAGCCAGAAGTGGCGTCCAGGAAGACCGCAGTAGAGCATGGCGGTTACAGTATGAATGGAAACTGCAAAGGGGATAGAAAGATAGACAAAGAAATAAATCCACTTTGGTGGTTTGACCTGTTTTTTCTCAGCAGTGAGGATTACCCAGCCACAGAGAATATTCAGGAAAAGGTAACCGTTCAGAACGATGGCATCGTAGAACAGCATGGAGTTGGGAGTCGGATGCAGTACCACGTTCAAAGCACGCATTGGCTGTCCAAGATCCGCCATGATAAAAAGCAGACACATAACGATGGCGCCGATTGCCAGAAACTCGCCCAGAATGGTGATCTTTCCAAACTCTTTATAATTATGAACATAATAGGGGAGAACCAGCATAACACCTCCAGCCGCTACTCCGACCAGAAAGGTAAACTGAGAGATATAGAGTCCCCAAGAGACGTCCCGGCTCATGCCGGTTAGCCCAAGGCCAAAGTTGTACTGCCTGATATAACAGGCAGCACCTACAGCCATGAACATTCCTAAAAATGCAAGCCAGATCCAGTAGGCTGGTTTGCCTTTGAGTGTTTTTTCAATCATGACTTCCTCACACTATGTAATAGACTGATGGTTTAGTACCAGCGGATGGCTTTCTCTGGATACTAAATTCTTTATCAAGTAACTGTCTCACCTCTGAGTTTGGATCGTTAAGATCACCAAAGGTTATGGCACCTGATCCCTGGCAGGCCTCAACACAGGCAGGTTCCTGCCCAAGGGCCAGACGCTCACCACAGAAATTACATTTTTCCACCACACCCTTCATACGTGACGGGAAGTGTGTGTTATATTTCTTGATGTAGGGGCGAGGGTTACGCCAGTTAAATGACCTGGCTCCATAGGGACAGGCAGCCATGCAGAATCGACAGCCAATACAACGGTGAAAATCCATTGCAACAATTCCGTTTGCACTGTTACGGAAGGTGGCCTGGGTCGGACATGCCCGGACACAGGGTGGTTCGTTACAGTGATT
>JAMOMO010000209.1 GCA_027067035.1 Desulfobulbaceae bacterium | reverse complement strand
CTTGCTCATTTTCTCTTTATGAGTGTAATGTATTGTTAATAATATCAATATAGGATCTTTCAGGGCATCAGAAGTGAGCTGTGAGATTCTTCCTTGCCAGGGCGCCAATGTATATAAATTATTTTGGACTCAGAAAAAAACCCTTTTCCATTACCCCGGATCCACGTTTTCTCTATATGGGAGAGGTGCACCGGGAGGCTTTGGCCCACCTGTTGTACGGAACTTCCAGCAGTGGATGTTTCATTCTTCTCACCGGTGATTTAGGGACCGGAAAGACCACGGTGTGTCGCTGTCTTCTTGCGCAGCTTCCTGAAAATACCGATGTTGTTCTTATCGATAATCCGCGCCTAACCAGTGTTGAACTGCTGCAGAGTATCTGCAGTAAGCTCGGGATTGAAGGTGACGGGGAGGAGATGAGTTCCCCGTCTTACCTTGAATTGATCAGAGAGTACCTCTGTGATGCCCGTCAGGAGGGGAGGCATGTTGTGCTTCTTATTGATGAAGCCCAGAATCTCAGCCTGGAACTTTTTGAACAGCTTCGTCTTCTTACTGACATAGAGTGTGCTGATAAAAAGTCCCTCAAGGTGATTCTTGTCGGTCAGCCCGAGTTGCGACAGATTCTCAGTCAGGATGATGTGTCCGAAATCAGCCAGAGGATCAGCTCCCGATACCATCTTCTGCCCCTTGATCGTGAAAACTGCTTTTCCTATATCCACCATCGCCTGTCCATGGGGGGAGAGCAGGAAGAAATTTTTTCAAAGGCTGCCCTGTCACGTGTTTTTGAACTCAGCAGCGGGATTCCCAGGCTGGTGAATGTACTGTGTGACCGGGCATTGCAGATTACCTGTCAGGACGAAAAGTATCTTGTGAGTGCCAGGCATGTCGACAGGGCGGCGACTGAAGTCCTTGGAGATTCGTCGGAAATCAACAGAGGTGGAGGCAGAAGGCAGCTGTGGCTCAGACTGCTCCTTGCCGTGCTGCTGTTTCTCCTTGGCGCGGGTGCTCTTTCCTATTACCTGAGTCGGAACCCTGTCTCTTCCGGTGAACCCTCAGTTCCCGTGGCTGCAATGGATGTTGAGACTGTGAAGGGGGTGGAACAGCTTTCCGGTCAGGTCCCTGACGGGGACAGGCAACAGCAACCGCAGCAGGAGGCTGTGGAGCGGAAAACGACCAGGATCAGAATTGTTCCCCTGACGGTGGAGGAGTAGGACCTGTCTGTTTTATCAACCATGGTGCATCACTTTCTCTCTGTCGTTTTCCCGGTGAAGATATTTTGAATTCTTTCATAGAGCCTTTTTTCCTCTGGTTTCAGCATCAGACGGTTTTGTATCAGTTTCTGTTTGTGGCCCTGTGGAGTTTTCTCTGTGGTGCCATTCCGGTCTCCTGTGCGCTGTATCTTTTTTTTCAGAGACAGAAACGTTCCGTGAGCAGGCGGCGAAAAGAAATTTTCGGCTATGAAAAACAGCTCCTTCAGGACCGTATTGATAGCCTCAAAAATCAGTTTGACACCCTTGCAGGAGAAAAGAAACAGCAGGACCTGGTCATTGCAGAGCTTCGGGAAAAAGAGTCCCTGCTGCGGAGTGAAAACAGCGGGCTTGAGGCACGCATGGAAGAAATGCAGCTGCATACCCGTGAAAAGCTGAATCTGCTGGAAGAGGCCCGGGAACAGTTGCGTCTGCAGTTTGCAGAACTTGCCACGTCCATTCTTGAAGAGAAGAGTGATCGTTTTTCAAAGGACAGTGAGGAAAAATTTTCCCTTCTCCTCACCCCGTTTCACGAACAGCTGGCCTCCTTTCGTCACAAGATAGACGAGATTCATCACAGCGAAACCCGGGATCGGGCGGCCTTGCAGAAGGAGATCTCATCTCTGAGAAAGCTCAATCAGCAGATGAGCGAGGAGGCCGGTAATCTCAGTCGGGCTCTCAGGGGGGATAAGAAGCTGCAGGGAACCTGGGGGGAGCTGGTGCTGGAAAGGGTGCTTGAACAGTCTGCTCTGCGCAAGGGAGTGGAGTACGAGACCCAGGCTGTATTCCGTGACGCCGCAGATCGCTTTCAACGGCCGGATGTAATTGTCCATCTCCCTGACGGTCGTGACATCATCGTGGATTCCAAGGTCTCCTTTGTCTCCTGGGAAAAGTATGTCGGCTGTGATGATGACAGGGAACGGGAGACTCATCTGCGTGCCCACATAAAGGCGATCAGGGAGCATGTCAAAGAACTGGGTGCCAAGGATTACAGTGCACTGGGGGCCATCAGGAGCCTTGATTTCGTGCTGATGTTTATGCCGATAGAGGCAGCATTTCTCGCGGCATTCCAGGAGGATGAGACACTCTTTAATGAGGCCATGAGCAGAAAAGTCATACTGGTTGGTCCAACCACCCTGCTCACCACCCTGAAGACCATCGAATC
>JAMOMO010000208.1 GCA_027067035.1 Desulfobulbaceae bacterium | reverse complement strand
TAACCTGCTGTTCCGCGGTTTCAGGGGCCCTCAAAGCTGTTTTGAGGCAGATCTTTCTCCAGAAGGATCACCGTTTCAATATGGTGGGTCTGGGGAAACATGTCCAAGGGTTGTATCTTTTTTAACGCAAATCCATGCTGCAGCAGCTCCTCAAGGTCGTTGCGGAGGCTTTCCGGATCACAGGAAATATAGACCAGCCGTCGGCGACAGAGTGCGGCAAGCGGTCTGGCAAGGCCGGGTGCACCCTGCCGTGGCGGGTCGAGGACTATGCAGTCATACTGCTTGCCGTTTCGGGCCAGCTCAAAGCAGGCATCGTGAACAGGCATCTTCTGAAAGCTGCAGTTCTTCTGATCGGCCCTGTCACAGTTTTTGCGGGCGCTCCGGATGGCAGAAGCCTGCCCTTCAATGCCCAGGACGGTTCGTGCTTTTTCTGCAAGAGCTATGGAGAAGTTGCCCATTCCACAGAAGAGATCAAGGACGCTTTCATTATCTGTGACAGAAGAGAAAGTTAGAACCGTTTCAACGAGTTTTCTGTTTTGGTCCAGATTTACCTGACAGAATCCTCCGGTTTCCAGCGAGAGCTGCAGAGATTTACTGGTGTGTGGAAAAAACGGTGGCAGGGTAAAGGAAATTGTGGCACAGCCTGTGACGCTGAAACCGCTGCCCTTGAAAAATATGTCCCGTATTAGGTCTAAATTGCAGATAAGATCTGTGGCATGCTGCCGATCAGCAGGGCGCGGCTTGCGTTTGTAGTGGAACAGGATGCTGATCGCGGCATCATCCGGACTGAACAGGATTTCCAGTGCTTCCGCCTGTTTGAGAAGCCTGGCAAAGGATGGATGCGGCAGGAGCTTTTTCAGGCAGTCATTTATTTCAGGGCGTGCCAGAAAGCAGCTCTGTATGGCAACAGAGTCGTGGCTGCGGCGTTTGTGAAAGCCGGGTGTCTGCCTCTTGTCAACCTGAAGACGGATGCGCTGCCGGTAATGGCTTTCCGCCTCTGAGGGAAGAAGTGGTGGAAGGTGGTTTTCAATGGCTTGGCAAAGGCGGGTGTCACTGCTTTGCAGAAAAATATCTTTGAGGATGGCAAATTTTTCCTGTAACTGTCGCTGGTAGGTCATGTGCTGCAGAGTGCAGCCGCCGCACTGATGGTAGTGGGGACAGGGGGGAGAAATCCGGTCATCAGAAGCCGAGATCACTGATTGCAGTCTGGCAACACTGAATTTTTTCCCACTCCTGTGAATCCTTGCCGTAACAGTTTCGCCTGGTATCACTCCCTCAATATGGACAGGATGGTTGTCAGCACTGTGGCTGAGCCCTGAACCGTCTGGGATAAGTTTTTCTATGTGATAGCTGCTTGATGACATGGTCACAATGGGATCTGTTGAAAGTGAAAAGGTGCTGCAGCTGTCTTCAAACATCTTTCCGGCTATTGTTCAAGCTCCTTTCCTGCTGTGTTACAGAAAAAATAAAAAAAGGGCAATATGCATCAACATATTGCCCGGATTGTCTGTCACTGAACAGACAGTATATCGTTCAGCCTAAACGGTGGTTTCGTTCACCCAGAAATCATGCAGGTTGCAGAAACTGGTGGCGTACACCTTGCCTTTGTACCCGGCCGGCAACTCAAAACTTGATCTTGCCTCTTTGTCATTGCCGCTGAAGACCTTGGCTCCAACCACCGTGCCGTCTGCTAGGACGAGTGTATGGCGGACAATAAAATGTTTTTCAGACATGCCATGTTTGGTGAAAAGGGTGACCTTGTTTCCTTCAACGGTGACAGAAGGCAGATGGCTGCCCACTTTCTTCCCCCATTTTCCGGGATTGGAGGCAGTATATACCACATTAGTGTAGGGTTTGGCTGAGGATGCGGATGCAATGTTGACTGAACTTACTGCCAATGCCGATGCTGCTGCCAATCCACCTTTAAGAAAAGTTCTTCTGTCTGTCATGACTGTCGTCTCCCGGTTAAGTTTGATTATGATAATTAGTACTATTCCTATATAGTATACGTTGTGGTAGTCCTGTCAAGGTTATTCTGTCTTTGCGGCAGAGAACATGCAGGTATTTTCACACTTGCAGCTATAATGTGGTAATTGCTTTACTGGAAAGAGACTGAATTTACGTATTTTTACTTTAAAATCTTTTTTGAGAAAAAATGCTGGGTGCTCACTCTGTGAGCACCCAGGTGTGTTAGGGTGGTAGGAGAATAACTTAATGTCCTGGTATGTAATATTTGCCAAGTACGAAATACGTGTCATGAAACTGTGACAATTGAAAGTCGAAATTTCAACTATGTCATGTTTTTGATACAGCTTTTTATGTTGGTTGGAGTCTAAAAGATATGAAAATAGCTCATGCAGTTGTAAATTTAGAAACCGGTCAGGTAGTGCCTCATCTTTTAAGGGAGCATTT
>JAMOMO010000207.1 GCA_027067035.1 Desulfobulbaceae bacterium | reverse complement strand
TGCGTTGCCCTCATCATCTTAGTGGCCGCTCTGAACATTGTTTCAGCACTTATCATGGTGGTCATGGAAAAAGACAAGGACATTGCCATCCTGAAATCCATGGGCGCAACGTCGAAATCCATCATGAAGATCTTCTTTTATCAGGGGCTGGTCATCGGAGTCCTCGGCACCTTTCTGGGAGTGGCAGGAGGACTCGGTCTCTGCGAACTCCTCTCCCGCTACAAGTTTATAGAACTCCCCTCCAATGTCTATCCCATGAACACCCTGCCCATCAAGGTGCTTCCCATGGATGTCACCATCATCGCCGTCTCAGCACTTGTTATCACCCTGTCCGCCACCATATATCCGTCATGGAAGGCGTCCAGAGTAAAACCCGCCGAGGTGCTCTCATGAGTCAGAACAGTCTTTTTTCCGCGGCAGATCTGCAGAAGAGTTTTTACAGCGGTACTGAAAAGATCCAGGTTCTCAAAGGGCTGGAGTTCAGTATCAACACGGGAGAGATGATGGCAATCGTGGGAGCATCGGGATCCGGAAAGACCACCCTGCTCCAGATACTCGGTACCCTGGACAGTCCCGACAGTGGCACAATCATGTTCAAGGACCTGGAGCTCACCGCCATGAGCGACAATGAGCTCTCCGACTTTCGCAATAAGTCTGTGGGGTTTATCTTCCAGTTCCACCACCTGCTGCCCGAATTTTCCGCACTTGAGAATGTGATGATGCCGGGACTTATTGCGGGCAGAACAAGGCAGGAAATGGAGGCACCGGCAAAGGAGTTACTGCATCAGGTGGAGCTTGGACACCGGACAAGCCACCGGGTCAGCCAGCTCTCAGGCGGCGAGCAGCAGCGGACAGCACTTGCCCGGGCACTCATCATGAAACCCTCCCTGCTCCTTGCCGATGAGCCGACGGGAAACCTTGATGGCCGTTCCGGCTCCATGGTCTTCAGCCTTATCAGGGAGCTGTGCCGAGACCTGAAACTTGCCACAATAATGGTCACCCACAACAGTGAGCTTGCCGCCCGTATGGATGTCTCACGCACCCTGCAGGACGGCGTTTTTCTGTAGCGGCGCCTACTCTCTGGAAGCTGTGGATTTCGTATGAGCAAGCAGCAGTTTGATCTGCCCGTATGAGACATCCTCACCCAGCTTCTCTTTAATTGCCTTGAGTGATTTTTCCCCGGCAGCAGCGATTGCGCCAGCAATAGTTTCCTGCATCTCTGCAGAGAGCAAAAGATCAATTCCCAGCTCACCTGATTCCACAAAAGAGCAGAGATGGCTTTCGATGGTGGACAACGCAAATCCCCTCTCCTGTGCGATTTCGGCAAGTGTCATTCCCGATTTCAGCATCTGCATGCTGATCCGTCTGCTGCTCACCTTCTCCGTTTTCTCTTTTACCCCGCAGGGCTTCTTCTCTTTTCTGACCGTGTTTTCCGCCGGTTCAGGAAGCGTCATGGGGCGCGGCAGAGAGACTTCCCGGATACCATGTTTTTTCCGATACTCCCGCACAATCTTCACAATATCCTCACCATGATTCTCAAGGGTTTTTTTGCCGACACCCGGAATTTTGAGAAGCGCGTCCAGACTTTCGGGCAGACGAACCGCAATCTGAATGAGCACACGCTGATGCATGATCTGAAAACGTGCCACATCAAGAGCTGTGGCCCTGGCTGTCCGAAAATCCCGCAGGGTCTCAAAAAGCTCCGGATGTTCAATGTCTGATTCTGCATAGACAGGGGCCTGCTGTTTCTTTTTCTTTTCCGGCTGATAATCTATTTCAGCCGCGGTAACTGCCCGAAGGTATACCGAAGGCAGAAAGCCCTTCTCACAGGACCGGATCCCGGCACGCTTGATTGCAATTTCCTTTCTGCAGTTATTCAGAACATTTTCAATTCTCTTGCGCAGCTCTTTGTTGTCTGTCTCAAACTGCAGACTGAGCACTGAATTATCAAATATTTCCGTAAACTTCTCCTGAAACCAGGCAGAGGCCTTCACAAGCCGTTCCCGGATCCGGGGATCATCTTCCGGCAGTACGTCTGCAGTAAAAAGACCATGCAGCTGATTTTTAAAATTCTCACTCACACCGAAGATAAACTCCTGGGCCTGCCGCTCCGTTGCTGCCATATCTGCCGCACCGGATACCTGCAGCACACTGCTGTTGCGAAGCAGCAGATGAACAAGATAGCCGAGACGTTTTGCCAGCAGCCCAAAATCAAAACAGTGGAAGAGCAGCTGCTGCTGATAGCTCTGTTTTGCCCGATGCAGCATCTCTTCCGTGGGCGGATTCTGACGACAGACCTCATCAAAACGGAGCACCGCCTTATCGGTACCCACCCCCCGCTCGGCAATCGGAGAGCTGAGGACCAGTCCCTCCAGAGTTTTACAGCGGCTTAAAGCCACATACACCTGACCATGGGTAAAGGC
>JAMOMO010000206.1 GCA_027067035.1 Desulfobulbaceae bacterium | reverse complement strand
GACGGAAAACTTTCAGCCAATATAATTCCTTCGTATCTTCCATTCATCAAGCGACAGGCCCTTGCCGTTATTCAAAAAGACTACCCGTCCGCAGAAATAGCCAGGGTGGAGATTTCAAGAGCGTTGCAGAGCTGGTACCGGAAAAATTATCCTGAATTAATACAGAATAATCCAAGTTTGTTCGAGAGGGCAACCCTAGGCGTCATCCAGGCATATGAGGAAAATGTATTTCCGGAAATGCGTGTAACCTGGGGAACATATAAAAATAATCTTGGTCACGAGAATGACACGGGCTGTTTTCGATGTCACGGAAAATTGCAGGAGGTTAAGACTGGTAGAGTTATCAGCAGTGACTGCAATTTATGCCATGTAATACTGGCAGATGATGAGACGCAACCCAAAATTATAAAATCTTTACAAGGGATAATTGACTAAAAAGGAGAGAGGTATGGCAACAGAAAACAACAATAACGAAAATCAGCTGGATCCCCAGGCCGATAAAGGTGCCTGGGGCCATATCATACGAGGTATCTGGCGGACGCCTTTAGGTGTTTTCGCCATCGTCATGACCACCGTGAGCATTACCCTGATGCTCATCGGCATGGCTGCTGAACTACTTGGTTTTTTTCACAATCCCTATGTAGGTATTTTTATCTACATGATTCTGCCCGGTTGTATGGTCTTTGGCCTGCTGCTTATTCCGGTGGCTGCTTTTCTGCGACGCAGGCAGTGGCACAGAACCGGGGTTACCAGAGATCACCTGCAGCTCAACCTGAGTAACCCGAAACACCGTTTATTTCTCATCGGTTTTGTTATTCTGACGGTTATCAATATGGTTATTCTCGGGGTTGTCGGATATGAAGGCTACCACTTTACCGATTCGCCCTATTTTTGCGGTATGGTCTGCCATAATGTCATGGCACCCGAGCATACTGCCTATCAACGTTCACCTCATGGGCGGGTTTCCTGTGTTGAGTGTCACATCGGCCCTGGTGCGCAGTGGTTTGTCCGGGCCAAGCTTTCCGGTCTGCGTCAGGTGTATGCCGTTGCAACAAACAGTTTCAGTCGACCGATTCCTTCTCCGGTGGAGGCGCTCCGACCAGCTCGTGATACCTGTGAAGCTTGCCATTGGCCTGAGAAGTTCTATGGTAAAAAGGTGAAACAGTTTGTCAGATTCAGCAATGATGATCAGATCAACCCAGAAAAAACGGATGTTTCACTGCATATCGGCGGCCATAATCCCAGCACCGGTAGTTTTGAGGGGATCCATTGGCACGTCAGTAAGGATGTTGAAGTAAAATATCTGGCAGCCAACGAGAAGAGAACCAGTATTGCCAGGGTTCAGGTGAAACGCCCGGACGGCTCGACGGATGAATTTGTCAAATCCGACGTTGAAGTCGAAGATGGATATGAGCCTAAATGGCGGACAATGGACTGTATTGACTGTCATAACCGGCCGACCCATATCATGGATATGCCGGAAGATGTGGTTGATTTCGGCCTGCTCAGCAAGAAGATCAATCCGGAGATCAAGGGAATCAGGGAAGACTCCTTGACCGCGATTAACATGGAGTATGCATCACAGGACGACGCCAAGGATAAGCTGGTGGATAATCTTCTGGAACTGCAGAAGAAACGTGACCCTGCCCAGGCAGCCAAATATGAGGCTGATATCAAGAAGGCCGGAGAATATCTCCTGACAAGATTTTTGGGGAATGTCTGGCCTAAGTTGAATGTCCAATGGGGAACTTATAAACAGCATCTTGGCCATCAGTATGCCGATGAGGGCTATGGCTGCTGGCGCTGCCATGATGATGAACATGAGAACAAAGAGGGCGAGACCATCAGCCAGGATTGTTCAATGTGTCATGATGAGCCGGAATAAAGAACGGTTGTTGTAAGACCTGAAGTGGGGCGGAGAACTCTCTGCCTCTGTTATCTGTAAAAAAGGAGTCCTCCCGGAAAGTTTGCACCCGGGCCGGACTCCTTTTTTATTATTATCCCTTGCCAATCAATTTCCCGGGAATAGAGCAAGCGGCATTTGCCTCTTTTTCCACCCTTCTCCAGAAATCTTTTTTTACACGAGCACTAAGTACAATCAAGTTGTACTACTTTAACCGGCAGAAGCCCTCAAGGATGAGTTCTTTCAGGCTATGTTCTAACGAAGTCTACGCTGCCTGCTTTTGTGGCTGCTGCCTGAAAAATAGAGTCCTGTCGCCTGCTGGTTTGTTGGGAAAGCGGTGCCCTCTATTTTGTCGTATGATAACAACCAGCCGGGGAGAGAAGGATGACAACGGAGAAGAATGGTAACCAGGGGCAGCAGAACCCCTGGTTGGAAAAGGGTAGCTGGCACCATATTATGCGAGGTATCTGGCGTACGCCCTTAGGCGTTTTTGCCATCGTCATCACCACTGTGAGTATCACCC
>JAMOMO010000205.1 GCA_027067035.1 Desulfobulbaceae bacterium | reverse complement strand
GTTCTGGGAGCTCAGTACCCGTTATCGCGAGGTGCTTTTCAAATACAGGGCCAGTCGCTTTGATACACAGGAGAAAGCAAAGGAACTGCTGGAAAAAATCAGCGGCCGGGACTTTGAAATCACCAAGGTCAGTGCAAAAAAGAAAAAGGAACAGCCGCCACAGCTCTTTGACCTCACCAGCCTGCAGCGTGAACTCAACAGGCTCCACGGAATATCCGCCTCAGACACCCTTGCCGCCACCCAGAGCCTCTACGAGGCAAAGCTTGTCACCTATCCGCGAACAGACTCCCGCTATCTCAGTGAAGATATGAAACCGCGGGTACCGCAGATAATGTCCCAGCTCAAGAAACAGCGGCCGGAACAGATAGCACCCCTTGACCTGTCTTCACTCCCCTTCAGCAAACGGATCATCAACGACAAAAAGGTGACCGATCACCACGCCATCATCCCGACAGGCATGCAGCCCCGCAAGTTCGGTACCAGCGAACAGCTGGTCTATGATGCCATAGTCACCCAGTTTATCGCGGCCTTCTACCCCGTCTGCATAAAAAATATCACCACCGTGGACGGCCTCACAGCTGAGCTGCCCTTTCAGGCAAAAGGTACCCGGGTCAGTGATGCGGGCTGGACCATTCTGTTCCCTGCAAAAAAGAAAGGTGGTGGCGAGCAGCAGAGTCTCCCCTCCTTTGAAAAAGGGGAAAAGGGAGCACATGAGCCCCTGCTGCGGGAGGGCAGGACCAGCCCGCCAAAACACTTCACAGAGAACTCACTGCTGGGAGCCATGGAGGCGGCCGGAAAATTCGTGGATGATGACAAGCTGCGGGAAGCCCTCAAGGAACGGGGAATCGGTACCCCGGCAACACGGGCAGCCATCATCGAAACCCTGCTGCGCCGTAACTATATCCGCCGTGAAAAGAAGCAGCTGCGCTGTACCGACATGGGACGCTGTCTCATCGCCCTCATACAGGACCCGCTGCTGAAATCACCGGAAATGACGGGAGAGTGGGAGAAAAAACTCAAGCAGATAGAACGGGGAGAACTGGACTCCGATGATTTCATGGCAGAAATCACAGCTTACATCCACAACATGATACAAACCAGTAACGATGGCCAGCTCGACCATTCACGCTGGGGCAGCTGCCCCCTCTGCGGCAAAGAGGTCATCAAAGGAAAGAAAGCCTACGGCTGCTCGGACTGGAAAGCAGGATGTCCCTTTGTTCTGGAACCTGAATGCAGGGGAAAAAAGCTGAGCCCGCAACAGATCCGGCGTCTCCTGCAGCAGCGTATCCTGCCCCACCCTGTCCGTATGGAAGATGAACTGCGGATGCTTATCCTCTCCACACGGGGGCTGCCCATGGATCTGGCACCACCATCTGCAAAACGACAAACCCGGGAAGAGAAAATTCCTCAAAAATAGTTTCCTGCCGGGATCAGATCACATAGCTGTGCAGGTAGAGCAGCATGATGGTATAGGTCACTGCGGAACAGGCCGTTGCCAGCATCACAATGGTTGCGGCAAGTTCACCATCAGCATCCATCTGACAGGCCATGATATATGTGGCAACGGCCGTCGGGGCACCTGCCAGGAGCATACCGATGGCAAAATCCAGGCCTTTGACATCCAGGAGCAGCATGAGTCCTGCGGCAATCACCGGCATCAGCAGCAGTTTCATGAATGTGGCAAGAGACGCCTTCCAGATATCACCTCTGATTTTTTCCAGTGAGAAACTCCCCCCGATGGAGAGGAGCGCCAGAGGCAGGGTCATTCCTGTGGCAATACTCAGGGAGCGATCCAGGATAACCGGCATGGGGAGACGAAAAAAGCTCCAGAGGATCCCGAGAAGGGAGGCCAGAATCAGCGGATTACTGATGATCTGTTTTGTTATCATCACAGGATCATTCCGCACCCCCTTCCGGGGAGAGAGCAGGGCCAGGATGGCAAAAAAGTTCAGTACCGGTACAAGAAATCCAAGGAGAATACCCGCTCTGGTAAGCCCTTCATCACCATAGGCATTAAAGACAATGGCCAGACCGATATAGGCAAGATTTCCCCTGAAAGAGCCCTGGCAGAAAGAGCCCTGGACCGGTGGGGCAAAGCCCCGCCATTTCCCGTAAAGGGAGGCGATCACAAAGCAGCAGGCAACTGCCATACTGCTTGCCAGCACCAGATTGAAGTTAAAGCTGCTGGCAAAGTCTGCGGTGGCTATTTTATAGATAAGCAGCAGGGGCAGACAGACGTAATAGACCAGCTGGTTCACCTGGGAGAAAAAGCTCCCGTCCACAAGCCCTGTCCTGCGGATTGTATAGCCAAGAACTATGACAAGAAAGACCGGAAGGACAATTTCAATGACATCAAGCATGATCTTCTTGTACATGGAAGACAACAACTGTCTTCCGGTCACGGCCTGCAATCTGACGGGCCGCCTTCG
>JAMOMO010000204.1 GCA_027067035.1 Desulfobulbaceae bacterium | reverse complement strand
GAGGTGGAGATTCTGGTCAAGGCGCGTCGCAGCGGCATCCCCGTACTTGAGGCCCCTGTCCAGGTGGTGTATCAGAAGGGAGCGGAACGGATTTCCCACTTTCATCCCTGGAAGGATTTTCTTCGAAATTCCATGACATTCAGCCGTCTGATAATCGGGAGAATTTTTTCTCTGCCGGGAAGAAAACAGAAATGAGGGCGTTCTGGTATAAGATCCTTGAGTCCCTTACCGGATTGGTCGGTTCCTGGTTCTTTGCAGTTGTCTCACGGATCATTGCTGCGGGCTATTTTCTCTTCTCAAAGAATGTGCGGGAGAGTAAGCGCTTTTACGGAATTCTCTACCCGCGGAAGAGCCGGCTTTATCACCTGCTCTGCAGCTTCCGTCAGTATCAGAACTTCACCACCATCCACTATGATCGCTTTCTGGCAGGGCATGGCAGGCCCACGGAATTTACGTCCCGCGGCTGGGAAAAACTTGAAAAGGTGGTCCATGAAAAGGGTGCGATTCTCCTCATGTCCCATCTCGGCAACTGGGAGATTGCAGCCCAGCTCCTCAAACAGCAGGAGCAGCAGCTGAAGCTTCTGCTCTACATGGGAGTGAAGGAGAAAGAGGGGGTGGAGGGACTGCAGAAGGAGCAGCTGCAGGAGTCGGGGGTGAAGATAATCGGGGTGGAACGGGATGGCGGCTCTCCTTTTGACGCGGTGGAGGGGATACGTTTTCTTCAGGAAGGTGGACTGGTCTCCATGACCGGAGACATTCTCTGGCGCAGTGATCAGAAGAGTATCAGTGTAAATTTTCTTGGCGGAACAGCCCATATCCCTGAGGCACCGTATGTCTTCGCCATGGTATCCGGTGCGCCCATCTTCTGTTTTTTCAGTTTTCGTGTCGGGAAGAATCGTTATGAATTCAGCCTGGCGGAGCCCATTTATATTGAGCGGAGGAGTCGCGCTGATCGCAGGGAACAGATCCAGGGTGCGGCACAAAAGTATGCGGATTTACTGGAAGAACAGCTGCGGAGTCATGCCCTTGAATGGTACCACTTTGATCGCTTTGTGGACTGAACTGTTTTTTCTCTGTTTTCCTTTTCATTTTATTGAGAAACTGTGTAGTATCACGCATCAAGAAGCCTTAGAATAACCTTTTTTAAGCGAAGTGATACAGATCATGACAAGAGATGAACTGCAGGAAAAAATTGTCGCTATTTTAGTGGATGAGTTTGAATTTGAAGATCCGGGCTTAACTGATAACCTTCGGGATGACCATGGTTTTGACAGTATTGATGCCATTGAACTGCTGGCAAAGATAGAGGAAATGCTCGGTTTTCAGATATCGCGCAAGGAAAAAGAGCAGGCAATGAGTATCCGCACCATCAGTGATATCCTGGATTATATTGAAAGCATTCAGGCAGCCCACGGGAACTGATAAGCGAAAGCCATGACCAGACGAGTTGTTATCACAGGCTGTTCAGCCATTACCCCCATCGGATACGGGAAGGACGACATTGTTGAGAGTCTTCGCAGAGGACGATCCGGTGTCAAGCCGCTGCGTGATGATGGTCTGCTCACCGAGCGCATCCACTCCAAGGTCTTTGGCACCGTTGACTACAGCATTGATTACGGCTTTCCAAGGAAAGACACCAAGACCATGGGCCCTGTGGCCTATTATGCCTGCCAGGTGGCGCGCGATGTGCTGCGGCAGTCCGGGCTTGATGAGGACTTTATTACTTCCGGCCGTCTTGGCGTCTCGTTCAGCTCCACCCACGGCAGTCCCACGGTGCAGCGTAATATCTACAAGACATTTTTCAGTGAGGATAAGTCCAGATTTTCCTCCATCGGGGCGGTGGACTATCTGAAATCCATGGTGCACACCACGGCTGTGAATATCACCAGGATGTTCGGGATAACCGGTCGCGTGGTCGCCTCCTCCACCGCCTGCACCACATCGAGCCAGTCCATCGGTTTTGCCTATGAGATGGTGAAATTCGGCATGCAGGATGCCATGATTGCCGGTGGCTCTGATGAGTATGACACCACTACGGTGGCAGTCTTTGATAACCTTCTGGCCTGTTCCGTTGACTATAATGATACGCCCCACTGTACCCCCAGACCCTTTGACGAAAATCGTGATGGTCTGGTGGTGGGTGAAGGTGGTGCGGCTGTGATGCTTGAGGAGTATGAGCATGCCCGGGCCCGGGGTGCCGTCATACTGGGAGAGGTACTGGGGTTTGCCTGTAACAATAACGGCGGAGATCTCATCCTGCCCAACCTTGACGGGATAACTGCAACCCTGCGCCTGGCCCTTGACAATGCAGGGGTTGCGCCCGAAGAGGTTGACTTTATCTCAGCCCACGCAACAGCAACCAAGATGGGTGATGTTATAGAATCCCAGGCCATTGATGCGGTGTATGGCGGCCAGGAAAAAAAGCCATGG
>JAMOMO010000203.1 GCA_027067035.1 Desulfobulbaceae bacterium | reverse complement strand
GGAGAAACGAGCCTCATCAAGATTGAACAGCGCAATATCAGCCTGTTTTCCCGGGGCAATTGTTCCCACGTCATCTCTGCCGAGGCATCTTGCCGATCCCCTGGTGGCCCAGCGCAGAACATCAAAATGGGTTATGGCCGCCGAACCGTAACGGAGACGCTGCAGCATCAGCGCCTGACGCAGCTCCTGAATCATATTGGAGCAGTCATTTGAGGCGGAACCGTCCACCCCGAGACCCACCGGGCAGCCCGCCTCTTCCAGGTCGCGGGTGAGGCACTGACCGGAGCCGAGGAACATATTCGAGCTGGGACAGTGGCTGATTCCAACCCCTGCATGCCCCAGTCTCGCAAGCTCTTCCTCATTGAAATGAATCCCGTGAGCCAGCCACACATCGGGTGACATCCAGCCGACACGTTCGAGGTAATCAACGGGACGCACCCCGAAGAGGTCAATGCAGAAATCCGTTTCATCATGGGTCTCCGCCAGGTGCGTATGGAGTCGCACCTCTTTGCTGCGGGCCAGCTCGGCACTCTGCCGCATCAGCTCTTCACTGACACTGAACGGAGAACAGGGAGCAAGGGCCACCTGGAGCATGGAACCTTCCGCAGCATCATGATAGCGATCGATCACCCGCTCACAGTCGGCAAGAATCACATCCTCCTTCTGTATGGTGTTGCGCGGTGGAAGTCCGCCGTCATCCTCACCAAGACTCATGGAACCACGACTCAGGGTGGCACGTATCCCGATCTCAGCAACGGCTGCCGCCTGAACATCAAAGGCCCCTGGAGCTGCTTCGGGAAATATATAGTGATGATCCGCTGCCAGGGTACAGCCGGAAAGCAGCAGTTCCGCCGCCGCAAGACGGGTCGAAACATGAATCATCTTCTCGTTGAGGCCGGCCCATATGGGATAGAGACTCTTGAGCCAGGGAAACAGCGCCTTGTTCAATGCAGCCGGACAGGCACGGGTCAGGGTCTGATAAAAATGGTGATGGGTATTGATAAGGCCCGGTATTATCACATGCCGTGAGGCATCAAATACCTGATAGAGCTTTCCTCCGGCAGGCTCCGCACCCCGGGGAAGGACCTCAACGATCCTGTCATTTTCGACAACAACGCCACCGCGTCCATCAACATCCCCTTCCACCAGTATATCCAGCGGATTTTTCAACCAGATCGTTATCATATCATCCCAGTTTTTTCAGCAGACCGGTGCGTTCATTGAAGGAGTCAATCAGATCATCAATGGGATCCATGGACTGGGGAATGGAAGTCCAGTAGTCCGCGTCATACCACTGCGCCTGAATCTCTTCATGGGTCTTGCCCTGCTGTTCAACCCAGGTGAAATACTTCAGGTTGTGGATTCGTTTTCTCTCCACATAGCTGAGTTCTTTCATGTTATCCGTTGTTTCACCAAGCATATACCGATGAAAGGTCGCGGCAGCATCCACGTTTGTAAACTCACCCTCTTCATCGGCAAGCTCGGTGAGTCGACTCTGATACATCTCCATGGAATCGGTTGCCATGGTGACCATCACATCGCTGCTGTCCATCTCATAATATTTGGCGGTCTTGATCGCAGCAAGGACATTGGCAATACTGGAGATCCCCAGAAGATGAAGATTATCCACCAGATCCTGCGCCACACCCTGCTGCACCAGATATTCCCTGCCCGCGGGCTCGTTGAAGAGACGAATCAGTCCCATGGGGCCAAAATCGTCAATGGCCGTCACCAGATCAGTGTTCTTCACATTATGAATCCAGGGCACATGCTTATCGCCGATCCCTTCAATGCGATGGGCGCCAAAGCCGTTATTGAGCAGAGTCGGGCACTGCAGGGCCTCGCTGGCAACAATCTTTGACAGCGGGAACTGCTCCTTCATATAGTCGCCACAGGCGATGGTTCCACCGGAGCCTGTGTTGGAGATGGTGGCCCGAAAACGGTCACCGGGTCCCATCACATCATCAAGGGCCTCCATCATGGCCCGGCTGGTCACCTCATAGTGCCAGAGATAGTTCCCAAATTCGTCAAACTGATTGAAGATGGAGAGATCCTGTCCGGAGTTACGCAACTCCCAGCACTTATCAAAGATCTCCTTCACATTGCTCTCGGAACCGGGTGTCTTGATGGTTTCCCCTGCCACTCCGGCCAGCCAGTCGAAACGCTCCTTGCTCATTCCTTCCGGCAATATGGCTATGGAGTCACAGGCCAGAAGAGTGGAATCATAGGCACCGCCACGACAGTAGTTACCGGTACTCGGCCACACCGCCTTCTGGGTGGTGGGGTCAAACTGTCCGGTCACCAGACGCGGCACCAGACAGGCATAAGCAGCGCCCACCTTATGGGCCCCCGTGGGAAACCACTTTCCAAGCAGGATGACTATGCGGGCATCAACTCCGGTGAGCTCTTTAGGGAGCACCAGATAGTTCACCCCGCCAAACCTGCCGCCACTCTCTTTGGGCTCATTATGCCAGTTAATGCGAAAGAGGTTCAGAGGGTTGAGATCCCACAGGCCCACATCAGCAAGTCTGTCCGTGATGGCAGCGGGAATAAGATCCGGATTTATCATCTGCTTAAAGGTGGGAATAATTACGTTCTGCTCCCTGGCACGCTGTATGGCGTTCTCAAGCTTTCCCTGGTCTTCTATCGTTAAATCAATCAGTTTACTCATAATCATTTCCTTCTATTTATCTCGACTGGAGAAAATCACTTTCCTTCCAGGATTCCTGTTTTTGAAATTGCCTCTCTCACCGCTGCAAGATTCGGCTCAATATGCCAGGGCACAGATCCCGCCATGCCAACTGCAGTCATGGTACTCTTGACATCCTTGAGCCCATTCCCTGTGTTTAGAACCACGATTCGCTCATCTCTGCGGACCAGGCCATCACCTGCCGCCTTCACCAGTCCGGCATACGCCGCAGCCCCTGCCGGTTCTGCAAAGACAGCACTGCCGCGGGCCAGCGCCGGAATGGCCGCAAGTATCTCATCATCACTGACCTGCACGTAGGCACCATCAGTTTCAGTCACCGCAGCCAGTGCCTTGATCCGATCCCGCGGCAGACCGGCACTGATGCTGTCAGCCACGGTGATCCCTGAGACAGGCGCCTTGGTAAGAATATCCTCACCGTTCTTCCACGCCTCAAACATATAACTGCTGCCCTCTGCCTGAACACCGATGAGACGCGGCATCTTTCTGATCCAGCCAAGGGCCATAAGGTCTTTCAGACCCTTATGGAGCCCGCCGATGATACAGCCATCCCCCACAGAGACAAAGATACAGTCCGGAGCCTCCCAGGAGAGCTGCTCACAGATCTCATAGGCGGCCGTTTTCTTGCCCTCCGTCATATAGGGATTGTAGCCGGTATTGCGATTATACCAGCCGTATTCGGCCGCTGTCTCAAGGCAGAGCTCAAAGGCATCATCGTAGCTGCCCTTGACCAGCATCACTGTGGAGTCATAGACCAGCAGCTGGGCAATCTTGGCAGGAGGCGCCGATTCCGGAACAAAAATCACATTGGCCTGGCCCACACTTGCACAGATTCCACTGAGTGCGGCTGCCGCATTTCCGGTGCTCGCAGTGGTGATTATCTCCGCCTTCTGCTCCCTTGCCTTCACCACGGCAACGGCACTGGCCCGATCCTTGAAACTAGCCGTTGGCAGGCGACCATCATCCTTTACCCAAAGCTGCTCAAGCCCCAGTTTTGCGGCAAGGCGCGGCGCCCCGTAGAGCGGTGTCCAGCCGATTGCAAGGGGTGGAACTTCGGCATCAGGGGCAACCGGAAGCAGGGGCTTATAACGCCAAATGGAATAGTTTCCATCGGCAGCCAGGCTCTCTTTTGATATTCTCCCGGCAATACGCTCGTAGTCATAGCAGACATCGACGATACCCTCGTCACCATGATCCGGGCAGATATAGTCAATGGCATCGGGGGAGTACTCTTTTTCGCAGATCTGACATTTCAGATGTGTCACATGATCCATAGTTGTCCTTTGGCGGCCGGCTGTTGGCAATGGCTCTGTTTTACCGGAATCAGGCCACTGATTCCTGCTGCTGTTCACCGGTCATCATGAGACCGATGGATTCTCTGGTGGCATCCTTCTGCGCCACAATGCCCATGATCTTTCCATCAAACATCACCGCAATACGATCAGAAAGCGCCATCACCTCATCAAGGTCCTCGGAGATCACCACGGAAGCGGTCCCCCGCTGGCGCTGCTGGGAAATCCGTTCGTGGATATACTCTGCTGCACCGATATCAACACCACGGGTGGGCTGGGAGGCGAGCAGCACCTTGGGGTTGGCGGAGAGTTCACGGGCCATGATAAGCTTCTGAATATTTCCGCCGGAAAGATTTTTGGTGGTTGAGTCAATACTGGGTGTTTTAACCGCATACTCTTTGACCAGCTCTTCACTGTGTTGTCGAATATGCCTGAAATTGAGAAAACCGTTTTTGCAGAATGGTGCCTTGTTGTGATTTAAGAGTATCATGTTCTCCTTCACATCAAACTCACCCACTGCCCCGTCTTTCATCCGCTCTTCCGGAACATAGGAGAGCCCCACTTCACGAATTTCACCCGGTTTTGAAAAAGTGGTGTCATGGTGGGCAATGGTTATTTTTCCGGATTGCGGAGTCCGCAGACCGGCAATTGCCTCGGCAAGTTCGCGCTGCCCGTTTCCGGAGATTCCCGCGATTCCCAGAATTTCGCCACTCTTCACCTCAAGGCTCAATCCCTGCACAGCCTGTCTTCCCCGGTCTCCTGTAACATAGAGGTCTTTAATGCTCAAGAGGGATTCACCGGTTTCAACATACTCCTTGTCCGGGGCGAGTTTCACTGCACGGCCAACCATGAGATGGGCAAGATCATGGCGGTCCGACTGGGCAGGAGTTGTATATCCGGTGACCTTGCCGTGGCGCAAAACCGTTATTCTGTCGCTGAGATCAAGGACCTCTTTAAGCTTATGGGAGATAAACACCAGACCACGGCCATCATCGGCGAGTTTTCTGAAAATAACAAAAATATCATCCACTTCGCTGGGAGTAAGCACAGCAGTGGGTTCATCAAGAATAAGAATGGAAGCATCCCGGTACAGCGCCTTTATGATCTCCACCCGCTGACGCTCTCCAACGGAGAGCTGCCACACATATTCGTCCGGATAGACATGAAGTCCAAAGGCCTTGGAAAGTTCTGTTATTCGTTTTGAGACATTTTTCAGGTCGGACAGGACGCCTCTGCTGGATTTCAGACCCAGTGAGACATTTTCCGCAACAGTCAATGTGGGAACCAGCATGAAATGCTGATGGATCATCCCGATACCGTGAGCAATGGCATTGGCGGGTGAGGTGAGTTTCACAGGCTTTCCATGGAGGAATATTTCACCCTCATCCTGCTGATACAATCCGTAGAGGATCTTCATTAATGTGCTTTTTCCGGCACCATTCTCACCAAGGAGGGTGTGTACTTCCCCTGCACGAACATCAAAATCAACATGGTCGCTGGCAAGGACTCCGGGGAACCGCTTGGTGATCCCCTTCATCTGAAGCATAGGCGTAGCGTTTGACTGCGAAGGCATATCTCTGTACCTGAATTCTAAATTTTTTCTGCTCAACCGGCAGGAAGACAGTGTCCTCCTGCCGGGGATATCAGTTCTGCTTATTTGTGAGAAGTAACAATGGAACCGTCTTTGATTCCCGCTATGGCCTTCATACCTGCCTCTTTTACAGCAGGGTCAAGTTTGTAGGCATCATTGAACTCGATAACAATACCATTGTTGGCAAGGTTGATATCGTACATCTTGCCACCCTTCACACCATTGTCCATATCAGCAATAATCTTCTTTAAGATCACTTCCCATTTGTAGACCTGAGAGGCAACTACAATCTCAGGAGCAAGCTCTGTCTGATTGGCCTGGGTACCGAACCAGGCAACACGTTTTGCCCTGGCTGCACCAATGGCTCCAACAACCATCTGAGCTGTTCCGGTGAGCACATCAGCACCGGCTGCCATATGGGCGCGCGCTGCCTCAGCAGCAAGGGCCACATCACTGAAGGATCCGATGTAATTGACCTTTGCCCTGATTTTAGGATTCTGAGCCTTGGCGCCCATCACAAATCCATCCACATAGAGTTTGGCATCACCAACCTCGATGGGACCGATAACGCCAACACCGCCCTTCTTGCTCATGGCAGCAGCCATAACACCCATCACATAACCGCCCTGATCCGAGGCAGCCTCGTAGGAGGATACGTTGGGAAGACCGAAGGTATCAGCAGAGGTTCCCCAGGCAAAAGCGGTGTCAGGGAAATCCGGAGCAATCTCTTTTAATGATCCGCCATACTGGGAACCATGGGCGATGACCAGGTCATAGCCTTTTTTGGCGTAATCACGGATGGCAGCAGCCGCATCCTCAACAACAAAGGTGCCGTCGGTGATGGCAAGCTCGATATCACGATCCTTTTTGATGGCATTGATGCCGTCAACAATACTCTGGGTAAATGCCAGATCATTCTGGGCACTGGGGGCAATGATGGCAACACGGAGGGCCTTGCCGGATGCCAGCAGGGCCGACGGGCTCAGCAGAAACAGTGCCAGCAGAAGGGCTGACAGGGACAGGTTGAACTTTTTCATCATAGATCTCCTTTCAAAAAGAAATGAATATTAACATGACAGCTGCTCTCAGCCGCCTCTTACATACGGTTTGGTCAGTGCCGAAGGCTGTTTAAAGCGTTTCGCCACCACCACAAGGGCCAGAATGGTAATGATGGCCGGCGCCATGGCGGCAAGATCCGAGGCACTGCGGGGTATCACTCCAAAGGTCTTGCACTGCAGCACAATGGCCTGAACCAGCCCGAACACCAGGGAACCGATCATGACTCCCTTGGGACTCCAGGCGCCAAAATAGACAAGGGCAATGGCAATAAAGCCCATGGCATTTGTGAGATTCTGCTGGAAAATTCCCAGTTCAATGGCAAGAGCTGCTCCTGCCAGACCGGCAAGACCGTTGCCGATGATTATGGCAGAATACCTGGTGGCCATGACACTGACTCCGAGGCTGTCTGCAGCCTCTGGATTCTCGCCGATGGCACGGATATTCAGACCATAGGTGGTACGATACAGCACAAAACTCATCACAGGTACCAGGCCAAAGGCTATGTAGACAATGATGCTGTGCTGAAACAGCATCTCACCCACAACGGGAAGCCCGGACAGCACCGGTATATCCAGCGGCATAAATGGCAGAATGGGGCGGGGAGTTCCGACAAATTTCTGGAACAGCAGGTCACTCATTCCAAGGCCGAAGAGGTAAATTCCAATACCGCTCACCCCCTGTTCCGCCTGAAGATTCAGGGTGATAAATGCGTAAAAAACACCGATCAGCAATCCAATGGCGATCCCCACAAGGAGGCCATAATAGAGGTTATTACTTTGCAGAACGGTATAATAGGCTCCGAATGCTCCAAGGAGCATGACTCCGTCAACACCCAGGTTCAAGACACCACTTCTCTGTCCCAGTGCCTCGCCCAGAGAGGCAAGCAGAAAGGGTGTGGCCAGCCTGATACCCGAGGCAATGGTCGCAACAATGATCATCACTGCAAACGAATCACTCATCATCATCCTCCTCTTGCTCCACTCTTCCCGCCTGAAGGGTGCGCTGTTTAAAATACTCCGAGCTCACCACAAAGACCACTATCAGCCCGTTTAATGCGATGATCAGGGCGGACGGTACCTGTGCTGCACGCTGCAGGGCGTTCGCCCCCACCAGCATACCGCCAAAGAGCAGGGCGGACGGGATGGACCAGAGCGGATGAAGACCGGCAAGAAGTGCCACAACAATGCCGTTGAATCCGGCACTGCCGGTAAATCCGGTACTGCCGCCATCCGTCACCATCCGGTGTGACTCACTGCCAAAGACCAGTATGGCCCCGGCGATTCCGGCCATGGCACCACTGAAGGCAAGGGCAGATGTTACATTTTTGGGAACCGATATGCCCGCATAGCGGGAGGCATGGGGGTTATAGCCAACAGAACGCAGTCTGAATCCCATTGCAGTGCGCCACAGAAGGATATAGGCGGCGACTGCCACGAACAGGGCCACAACGACGCCGAGATGCATGCGCATTCCCTCGATCAGAATGGGCAGATCCGCATTTTCCGTGAGACGCATGGTCTGTGGAATACCGGTACCCCGTGCAATTTCAGCCGGATCAATCATGGGGCCACGCAGCAGGAAATTCATAAACTGAACCGCCACGATATTAAGCATGATGGTGCTGAGAATTTCACTGACATTGAAGTAGGCCTTCAGAGCTCCTGCTATGGCACCCCAGAAGGCACCGCCCACAGCACCAGCCAGCAGTACCATGGGAATCAGCAGCAGGGAGGGGATATCGGGAAAGGCAAGGGCAATGGCCGTCGCCAGAAGAGCGCCCATTACCATCTGGCCCTCTCCTCCGATATTGATCACATTCGCGCGAAAGGCGATACATATTCCCACACCAACCAGCAACAGAGGTATGGATTTTACGGCCGTCTCGGAAAATCCCTCAACACTGCCAAAGGCCGCACCAAACATGGTCGCATAACCGCTGATGGGATTTGCACCGAGGGAGAGAAGCATTATGGCCCCGATCGCCAGTGCCAGGAGAACTGCGCACAGGGGAATGATCAGGCCGATGAACGATTTTGTCTTTGTTGTCTTCACATGAAACCTGTATGAAAAAAAGGAGATGAGCAGGGCTGTCACCCATCTCCCCTGTTTATAACCCTGAATCCGGAGCGAAATACCGGCAACAGATATGGCGGGGGATTGACTGTATCATTTTTCCTGTCAATACCGGCCTCTTTTTTCACCGCTCTGTTGTTCGGTTTTGCCCCGGGACATCCGCCCATGGATTCAGGATATCGTTAAAGCTCTATTCTCAACACCTATTTCGGGATATTCCCGAGAACTCCTTCAACATAGTAGTTCATACCGAGAAGCTCTTTATCACTTAAGGATTTTCCGGCCTCAACAACAACCTTGCCACTCTGATCCCTGATCGGTCCCTGGAAGGGATGGATGGAACCATCGGCAATACCCTTTGTGGTCGAATCGACAAGTGCAACCACATCTTTGGGAACCACTGGATTAATGGGAGCAAGTTCAATGGAACCCTCTTTAATACCACTCCACACCTGCTCCGGCTTCCAGGTATTATCAAGAACCGCCTGTGCTGTCTTGGTGTAGAAATCTCCGTAAACATGGGTTGCGGCAGTGAGATGCGCATGGGGACCATACTTGGACATATCGGAATGGTAGGCAATGGCATAGACACCTTTTTCTTCAGCAGTCAGAGTGGGAGCTGTGGAATCGGTATGATGGGTGATAACATCCGCGCCCTGAGTGATCAGAGCCTCAGAGGCCTCGCGCTCCTTGCCCGGATCAAACCATGAATTTACCCAGATAACCTTCACCTTCACATCGGGATTCACTGAGCGTGCACCCAGAGTAAATGCATTGATGCCACGAATAACCTCAGGGATGGGGAAGGCGGCAACATAGCCCAGGACATTGGACTTTGTCATTTTTCCGGCGATGATACCGGTCAGATAACGTCCCTCATAAAAACGGCACATATAGGTGCCCACGTTTTTGGAGGTCTTGTAGCCGGTGGAGTGTTCAAAATGTTTCCTGGGAAACATTTTAGCCACTTTCAGGGTGGGATTCATGTAGCCAAAGGAGGTGGTGAAGATGAGATCATAACCACTCTTGGCAAGGTCACGGATAACCCGCTCCGCTTCAGGCCCTTCAGGGACACTCTCAATATATTTTGTCTCCACCTTGTCACCGAGATTTTTTTCCATCTCACGCCTGCCAAGGTCATGCTGATAGGTCCATCCCGCATCGCCGATTGGACTGATATAGACAAAACCGACTTTCAGTTTTTCAGCCGCTGATGCGGACAGGGAAAGCCCTGCCACACAGGCCAGAATAATTAATCCTGACAAAAAATGTTTCCTGGTGATCGCCATCTGTTTCTCCTTGTTGTTAAAAAAACATTATTGGTTATTGGGGTGATAGGTCTGCCCCAGTGAAGCCGGTGAATTCAAACGAATCGTATTCTGGTCCCGTGAAATAAAGACGAGGACTATAATTGTTGCAATGTAGGGCAGCATTGACAGAAGCTGCGCCGGTATCTCAATACCAAATCCCTGTATGTGAAACTGGGCTATGGTGATCCCTCCAAAGAGGTAGGCTCCCGCCATCACCCTTGCTGGACGCCAGGTGGCAAAAACCACCAGAGCCAGGGCCACCCAGCCACGACCGGCCACCATGCCCTCCACCCACATGGGAGTATAGGCAACCGAGAGATAGACTCCGCCAAGACCGGCCATTGCTCCTCCGAAGAGCACTGCCAGATATCTGATCCCAATCACATTGTAGCCAAGGGCATGGGCAGATTTCGGTGCCTCACCGATACCCCGCAATATCAGACCGGCCTTCGTTTTATACAGGAACCAGGATATGGCTGCAAACAGAATCAGAGAACTGTAGATAAGAATGTCATAGGAAAAGAAAAGCCGGCCCAGAACAGGTATGTCACTCAGGAAGGGAATATGAATTTCAGGGACACCGGGGAGGGCGATGGAGGTGTACTTGAGACCGAGAAAGGCACTTAAACCCACCCCGAATATGGTCAGTGCCAGACCGCTGGCAACCTGATTTGCCATCAGGGTCAGGGTGAGCACCGCAAAGATAAACGCCATGAGTGCTCCGGCACTCATACCGCAGAGTATGGCCACAATCAGGCTGCCTGTCTTGGCCATTGCGATAAATCCGGAGATGGCACCCACCAGCATCATCCCCTCAACTCCCAGGTTCAGCACCCCGGATTTCTCCGTTACCAGTTCTCCCAGTGCCGCATAGACAAAGGGTGTTCCAGCTGCAATGGCTGCAGCCAGTATCTGAATAAAGATATCAAAATCCATTAATTGACCTCCGGCTGCGGATGTCCCAGTCGCATGCGGTAGTGAATAAGAAAGTCTGCGGCAAGGAGATAGAAGAGCAGCAGACCCTGGAAAATACCCGTCACTGCAGAGGGAAGATCAAGGTTCATCTGCCCCGACTCTCCGCCAAGATACAGGAGGGCCATAAGAAGACTTGAAAGAAAGATACCACCTGGATGCAGTCTGCCCACAAAGGCCACGATGATGGCAGCGTATCCGTAACCCGGTGATACAGAAGGCAGAAGCTGACCGATCGGCCCTGCTATCTCAAGGACCCCGGCAACACCTGCGGCAAGACCGCCCGAGAGGAGCCCTATCCAGATCAGTTTTTTATACTTGAACCCCGCGTAAGTGGCTGCTTTCTGCGCCAGTCCCGCCACCTGAATCTGATAGCCGGTGAAGCTCTTCTGCAGAAATATCCAGCCGGCAATCACTCCGCCCAGGGCAAGAAAGACACCCAGATGAAGCCGGGTTCCCTCAACAAGTACCGGAAGGATTGCAGAGTCTGAAAAGAGAACCGACTGCGGGAACCCGTATCCGTT
>JAMOMO010000202.1 GCA_027067035.1 Desulfobulbaceae bacterium | reverse complement strand
CTTCATTTTTTCTTCCATTTCCCAGCGGACAAAACCATAGTCGAGAGCGGCCAGAAAGATCATGATGCCTGAAACCTTTGCCATGATCAGGGTTGCCGTTCTGCCAAGGAAGTTGAGTATCTGCTCCATGGTCATGTCGGTCAGAACAAGGGCATTCTCGAACTCACCTTGTATCGTCTTAAAGGCAATCCACCCAATCAGCATAACTTTTAATAAGGACTTGATTATTTCAACGAATGATTTTTTGGAGACAAACTTAGCCATTCCCTTGATGGGGTCGAGTTTGCTTAGATCCGGGGCCAGGGGCTGGGTGGTAAAGAGCCAGCCGATCTGTATAAGAGTTGCAAGAAATCCGATGACCATGGCAACAGCAAAGAGAGGGAGCATGATGATGGCTAGGCCCTTAAACAAAAAAAAGACAAGCCGCATCAGGGTGGGGGGAGTGATAATATATTCACAGCTGGTACTCCAGACTGAAGAGACAAGTTCAGTCAGATCCTGCCAGAAATAGGGGATGTAAAAGATCCAGAAGAGCAGGAGAATGGTAAACATAGCTGCAGTTTGCACTTCTCGGCTTTGAGCAACCTGGCCCTTTTTACGAAAATCTTCTCTTCGTTTTGCGGACGCGTCTTCCGTGCGTTCGCCGGTTGGTGTATCTTCGGCCATCTTTTAGGGGTCAGGGGAAAGGGAATAGGGGTTAGGGCTCAATTCAGAGGATACTGTTGCAAGCATCAGGCCTGAACACTACAAGGAGAGTGAGTTGTGTTAATATCTTGAAAATGAAGATATTGTTGGAGCAAAAAGCAGTGAGGTCAGAGCATCTGAAAGAGGCGAAGGAAATTTTCACCCATAGTGTCAAATTCCCGACTTAACATGAGGGGCATAATGTTGAGCGTCAGCCCGATGACCAAGAGGGCAATACCGATGTTAATGGGGAAGGAGAGCATGAAGACATTGAGCTGGGGAAAGACTCTTGCCAGGATACCGAGAACAAGATTTGAGAGTAGGAGCAGGACCAATACCGGCGCACTGAGTTTCACACCGAGCAGAAACATATGACCGGCCATATCCATGAGTAAGGAAACGGCCCCTCCTGAAAAGTTAAGGTAGCCTGGTGGAAGCAGGATGTATGAGTCTACAATAGCCCTAAAGAATATCTGATGAAGGTTGAGGGCCAGATAAATAAGAATAGCTATGATATTGGAGAATTGACTCATCAGGGAGAGTTGCTGAGAGGTCTGCGGATCGAAAATATTTGCGGCGGCAAAGCCCATCTGGTAGCCGACAATGGTGCCGCCGAAGCTGACGGCAGTAAAAATAAGTTGAGCCGCAAGGCCAAGAAGTAAACCTATCAGAACCTCATTTATCAGCATGAGACCGAATTCAATTATGCTGAATCGCAGTTGAGGGGTGTATGGTTCCATCAAGGGGAAAAGCAGCAATGCGGTGGCAAACCCTAACCCTACCTTTACCTGCGCCGGAGCCTTTTTGATGTTGAAGATCGGAATTGCAGAAACCAGGGCCATTACCCTGGCCAGGCAGAGAAGAAAATTCTGAAATTGTTCTATGGGGACGAGTTGGATATCCATGTTTTTTCAGTCCCTCTAACGCCACCGGAGTATGTCCCCGTCAACTGAAACCTGACAGCTGAAACCGGGCACCTGAATTTATTGCCCTACCGTAGCAATGGAGATAAGAATTCCGGTGGTAAAGGTTATCAACATATTCATCATCCAGGGGCCGAATATCAACAGGGTAACAAAGACCGCGACAATTTTGGGGATAAAGGTCATGGTCTGTTCGTTGATCTGGGTCGCTGCCTGAAAAATACTGACGAACAGGCCGACAACCAACGCCGCAATAAGCATTGGTCCGGCACACAGAAGAACGGTTTCTACGGCTTTTCTGCCAATATGGACAACGGTTTCCGGACTCATATGTCAGGTTCCTGGTTTTAGGTTGCAGTTGTCAGTGAATACGATTTTACGTAACTGGTCTCAGGTTGGCTGCATCGAATCTGAAACCTGAAACCCGCCATCTGAAACCTGATATGTCAGCCAAAGCTTTTCATTAAAGAGCCGACCACCAGATGCCAGCCGTCAACCAGAACAAAGAGCAGCAGTTTAAACGGCAGGGAGATGACAATGGGCGGCAGCATCATCATGCCCATGGACATCAGGACAGAGGCGACAATCATGTCAATAACCAGAAAGGGGACATAAATCATAAACCCCATCTGGAAGGCAAGTTTAAGTTCCGACAGCATAAAGGCCGGGATCAGAATAGTGGTGGAAATATCTTTCCTGTCGGCGGGTTGTTCTTTTTTGGTTATGTCGATCAGGAGCTGTAATTCATTTTCCTGAACCTGTGAAAACATGAACTCCCGCATGGTGCCGATGGCATTGTCAAGGGCCTCTTTCTGGGTGATCTGTTCTTCCAGGTAGG
>JAMOMO010000201.1 GCA_027067035.1 Desulfobulbaceae bacterium | reverse complement strand
AAAGAAGAAATTCCAGAAAAACTTCAAAACAAATATGAACAGGGAACAGAGGCGGGATATGGTCGGGAAGACAAACTGCCCCCCGCTGCAGGACGAAAGAATCCCGCTGCAGGGAGCAGACAGTTTTACTGCATTTTTCAGCTGCGGATCATATCCGCGATCTGGAAGGCCACCTCAAGACTCTGCTCCGCATTGAGACGCGGATCACAGGTGGTGAGATAGTTGTTGGCAAGCTCGGCATCAACGATATTTCTGGCTCCGCCGGTGCACTCGGTGACGTTTTCACCGGTCATTTCCAGATGGATACCACCGGGGATGGTTCCTTCGGCCCAGTGGGTTTCAAAGAAACAGGTAATTTCAGAAAGAATATCGTTAAAATTCCGGGTCTTGTGGCCGCTGTTTGCCGTATAGGTGTTGGCATGCATGGGATCACAGTTCCAGACGATATTGTAGCCCTCTCGCTTGGCCTCACGGAGCAGGGGCGGCAGCACCTTTTCGATATTCTTCATGCCAAGACGGGTGATCAGGGTCAGTCGTCCCGCCTCATTCTCGGGATTGAGGGCATCGATGAGTTTTTTGACATTATCAAGGTCATAGTCAGGACCGATCTTCACCCCGATGGGATTGTTGACACCACGAAGGAATTCGACATGAGCGCCATCCACCTGACGGGTACGCTCTCCAATCCAGAGCATATGAGCGGAGCAGTCGTACCATCCGCCACCCGTTGAATCTTCACGGGTCAACGCCGATTCATAGCCAAGAAGCAGCGCCTCATGGGAGGTGAAGAACTGGGCCTGTTTCATCTGAGGGCTGTCCGGATCAATACCGATGGTCTCCATAAACTGCAGGGCCTGGGTAATCTGTTTCCCCAGTCTCTCATAACTTCGTCCCATGGGAGACTGCCTGACAAACTCCTGGTTCCAGGCGGATACCCGCTGCAGAGCAGCAAAACCACCACGGGTGAAGGCACGCAGCAGATTGAGTGTGGATGCCGCCATATTGTAGCCCTGCATCATGCGGTTTGGATCAGGAACACGGGCAGCCTCAACGGGTTCGGGGCTGTTCACCATATCACCGCGATAGGACATCAGCTCAACTCCGTCCACCATCTCGGTGTCGGAAGAGCGCGGTTTGGCAAACTGTCCCGCAATACGACCCACCTTGATAACGGGCTTGCCACCGGCGTAAGTGAGAACAACGGCCATCTGCAACAGCACCCGCAGGGTTTCACGAATTTTGGGCGCAGTAACCTGGGAAAAGTCCTCGGAACAATCCCCCCCCTGTACCAGAAAAGCATCTCCGGTGACGGCCTTTGCCAGCATGGCCTTCAGATCACGAATCTCACCGGCGAACACAAGGGGCGGAAGACGGGAAAGGTCGTTGATAACAGCATCATGTGCAGCCATGTCAGGCCATTTTGGCTGCTGCAGGGCTGTGAACTGCTGCCAGCTGGTTTTTGTCCATTTACTCTCATCTATTCCCATGATCGTTCTCTCTGTTCTGATAGTTATCCTGCAGGGCAATATTATCCCGGGCAGGCTGATAAAGTATTATATACTGCGACAGCAGACCTGCACATCAAAGGCGTTCAGGATCCGCAGTTCACCTTCTCTCTTTTTTCCCGTGGCAGGGGGCCTGAACTCAAGATCCGGCACCAGTTCCACCGCCCGTTGCCGGGAAGGAATCGCCTCCATTCCCGTGGCCAGAACCGCACCGTTAACCGTATCAAGCAGCTCGGCATCACGTCCGTTGGTCACCACTGCAAGGGGAATCTGATACCCATCCTCCAGCACTCTGGCCGCTGCAATGGCTGATCTCTCCCGACTCACCAGAGATCCCGGGGCATAGCGGATGATGAGAAACTTCTTCTCCAGTTCTTTCAGGCTGACAGCAAGCTCAATGGTGGAACGGACAAACTGGGAGCTGAAGAGGGTCTCAATAAAACAGCGCGGCTCCAGTTCTTCCCTGTGGTAGCCCAGATCTTCCACCAGCATCCTGGACAGTTCCTGACGAAAACGTTCATCGTCGGTATCAGCAAGCTCTTCACCGGTGACATAGTCGATGAGACTGCCGTAAACCAGGTGATGGGTCGGCACATCATTCACATCCTTTTCCCCCTAAACAAGAATGCCCTTCCCTTAAGACAAGGAAGGGCATCAGCACGGTAACCTTCCTGATCTTAGAGCTCAAGCCATGATTCGGAAAATACGGTCTGGCCGGAAAGTGCCTTATAGGTCTTGTAGTGCTCAAGTGCAACACCTGAAAGACCTGACATGCCCGGATCATCACCATCCATCATGGCATGAACCATATCCACATGCTCCTGACGCTCTCCCTTGCAGATGGCCATGAGCTCGGCATCGTAGGAGTTGACGATTGCAGTGGAAATACCATACTTCATAAGCATGATCAGGTAGGTACGATCAAGGTACTTGCGCAGATGATCGGCAACACCATTGGAGACATTGGAAAGACCAACAGTGGAACCGGCACCGGGAGCGATATCCGGCAGCATCTCCATGAACTCGAGACCGGAGGCAATCTGGTCTGCACCAAGGGTGATGGGGGTTCCGATCGGATCAAAGAGAATCTTCTCATTGGGGATGCCACCTTCATTGAGTGCCATCATCAGGTCAACGGACATTGCGGCACGCTCGGCGGAATCACGGGGCATACCATCAGCACCCCAGAGAAGAGCAATAACATCACACTTCATCTCGGCAGCAACGGGAATCATCTGCTCCATACGCTCAGGCTGGGCTGAAATGGAGTTCATCAGAGCCTGCTCCTTGTTCTTCACGGCCTTGAAGCCGGCTGCCATTGCATCCATGTTGGTTGTATCAAGACAGAGGGGAGTATCAACCACGGCCTCAACAGTCTCAACAACCCATGGGAGAAGCTCGGTGCCGTCTTTTCGTGCAGGTCCGATATTCAGATCAAGGTAGGAAGCACCGGCATCGGTCTCTTCTTTAGCCATCTCCTGAACAGGGCCCTGAACACGATCCTTCATGGCACCACCACTACGATTTCCCATGATATTGATACTTTCTGCGATTGCTTTAACAGTCTGAGCCATTGTTTTCTCCTTAACTCTATAAATTATTGTTTTTTTCAGTCGGTCCTTATTGTTATCAACAAGCAAACCAATTTAATCTTTTTTTTACTTTCTGTCAATGAAGAGCACTACTTAGCAGCGATGTCATTTTCCGGCAGATGGAAAGAGACTCATATCCGTGTGCGGAAGAAAGAGTGCCGCCATGTAATGATTCATAAAATCCGGATTTTCAGAGAGTTCCATATTGGTCATCAGGGTCCGTACCGCCACCCGCTCACGAAACCGACGATGGTCTGTGAGACTTATCTGACAGCCGAGCATGGATGCGTTCCCGATGTAGAAAAAGCGTTCCCTGTCGATGTCAGGCAGCAGACCAATGGAGATGGCCCGCTCAAGATCGATGTACGCGCCAAAGTTACCGGCCAGTATCACCCGGTCAAGATCATTGAATGTCAGTCCCACGGACTCCAGCAGGGTCTGATAGCCGGCATACATGGCGCCTTTTGCCCGGATAAGGTTATCAAGATCAACTTCCGTGATCACAATATCCTCACCGATCATGGAATCACGGTCCCAGGCCAGCACATACTCCCAGCGATCCTCGCCCTCACGAATCCGGGGGTGATCCAGACTGCGGTTGAATTTTCCCTGGGGATCAACAACCCCTGCCTCAAGGAGTTCAGACACAATGGAGATCAGGCCGGAACCACAGATACCCCGGGGTTTGGTCTGGCCAATGGTCACGATCATCGGATCATAGGTCTCCGGATGAATCTGAAAATTTTCAATGGCACCCTGACTGGCCCGCATTCCAAACTTAATGCCGCCACCCTCAAAGGCCGGACCTGCCGAGCAGGCCGCACAGACCATCCAGTCCTTATTCCCCACAACGATCTCACCATTGGTTCCAATATCGATAAACAGGGAAATCTCTTCACTCTTCTGCATCTGGCAGGCATGGACACCGGCCACAATATCACCGCCCACATAGGAGGAGATACAGGGATAGAGGAACATCCTCACCGAGGGATGGGCCATGATACCAAGCCCTGCAGCCTTGGTGAGGGGAAACTGGCTGACACTGGGAACGTAGGGGGCTTCCCGCAGAAATTTCGGATTAATGGCCAGCATCAGATGGGCCATGACCGTGTTTCCTGCTGTCATGATGTAGCTGATATCACTGGGACTGATGATGACTTTCTTACACACCTCTTCAATGATATTATTAATGGTATAGATCACCTTTTCCTGGAGACCTTTCAGACCGCCGGGCCTTTGGGAATAGATCATCCGGGAGATAACATCTTCACCATAGCCGATCTGGGCATTGTATCCCGACCCGTCTGCAATGATCTCTCCGGTATTGAGATCAATGAGCACCCCGCCACAGGTGGTGGTACCGATATCAACAGCCAGCCCGTAGAGACGATCCGTTGTATCACCTGGCTCAACCGCGATAATCCGGTCTGGCTCTGTCTGCCCCTTGCCGTGAAGCAGGATAACGGTAACCTCCCAGTCGGCCTCACGCAGAATAAGAGAGAGTTCATGGATCAGCTCCGGATGATCATAACTGGGCTCCAGGCTCTCCGGATTGGCATTCTTCAGGGCACGCATGAGGCGCTGCATATCAGAAATATTGTCTTCCAGAGTGGGGGGTGGAATCTTCAGAAAGACCTTGCCCACCGGCGGATCCACATCCCAGGTACCGATGAGGGACTCAAGGGATCTGGCCGAGATGGATCTGGTGGTCTTGGGGGCACGTTTCAATGCCTTGCCGTCGGCCTTGACCATATCAGGGATACGAACGGTGATATCAGAGACAACCTTTGCCTTACAGGCCAGCCGTACTCCCCTGTTATACTCTTCCTGCTTCAGGGATGCGGCACTATCCGAATCCACATCTCCTTTTTCCAGAGTAACCTTGCATTTCCCGCAGACACCATCACCACCGCAGAAGGCATGGATATACACCCCTGCCGCCGCCGCCGCTGTCAAAAGATTTTCACCATCCTCCACAGTGACGTGGACGTCATCGGGCAAAAAATGTATGCTATGTTCCATTGGGTTCTCTCTGGTCAAAATTCAGGTGCTTTTTGGTCAGCCTGAATCCGTGAGCATTCGCCGGGCGAGACCGGACAGCAGAGTGAAGAAAAAAAACCGGGGCCACTATGGACAGGAAAATTGATAAAATCAATACCCTGTAATGCTTATCAGCAAATTCCCGTCACGGATTCAGGGTCAGACTAAAAATAACAGGAAGTGGCACCTTGTCAAGAAATATTACTTATACGTCATATAACCAAAATTGATCAATTACGGTGTAAAGCAGCCGTTGAGCCGTTATTAAGGATTTTATGAAACAGCAGAAAACTGGAGCCTTCTGGCTCAAGGCCGGTATCAGCGTCAATCCGGCACTGGAAGAGGCCATCACCGACTTTCTCCTTGGTGCCATGGGTGCCAGTGTGGAGCAGAGTGTTGACAGTGAAGGGCCCGATATATGTCTCAACGTCTATCTGGAGGAAAAGAGTCCGGATCCTGCCACCCGGCACCTGCTCCAGGAGAGAATCCGGAAGCAGCTCGAGGAACTGGCGGACATATTTCAGGTTGAACAGGCAAAAATTTCCTGGGAGGAGATTGAAGATCAGGACTGGTCAAGCAACTGGAAGGTCCACTTCAAACCATTTGCCATCACAGAAGGACTGGTGATCGCCCCCACCTGGGAACAGTACGATGCCACGGGCGATGAGAAGGTCATTGTGATGGATCCGGGAATGGCGTTTGGCACCGGCCACCACGCCACCACCAGTCTCAGCCTCAATTTTCTGCGACAGAGGCTGTCGGAAAAAAACGGGTTACGCGTCCTCGATGTGGGCACCGGTACCGGAATTCTGGCAATGGGTGCTGCCCTTTTCGGAGCAGCAGAGGTCATGGGAATTGACAACGATCCCGAGGCGGTCCGTGCTGCATCAGACAACCTCTCCCTCAATGGCCTGGACCCTGTTATGGAGGTCAGTCCTGCCCCCCTTGAGACAGTCGACAAGGCCTTTGACATTATTGTGGCAAACATTATCCATGACGTACTCGTAAAAATGACAGCAGACTTTGAGCGGTTGCTGGTGGCGGGGGGTGAGCTTATTCTGTCAGGAATCCTTCAGGGTGAGCAGGAGGAAAATATAATCCGTCTCTATACGGATTGCAGCTTTGTTTTGACAGGCCGGGAGCGGCAGGAGGAGTGGGCCGCTCTTCTGTTCACAAAAAAGAGCTGATCACTCTTCAAGAGAGTCGGGGGTGTCCATGGGGCTGATACGGTAATTTTCATCAAACATGATTCCCATACCGTTGGGTTCACACCGTGTCACAATCCCGGAGGCGCTGACCCAGACCCGGACTCCCTTCCAGGCTTTCAGGGTTTCAAGGGAGAGCACAAACTTCAGGGTCTGCAGATCCTCCAGTGACAAAAGGAATTCCAGCCGAACCTTACTCACCAGGGGCAGTGGGTGATCAGTTTCTATAAAGGCCCCGCCGGCGCTGATATTGGCAGTAAGGAATTCCATCATCGGTGTCTTTCCGGACAGTGTCTCGGCAGTCACCTTTGTCTGTATCCGCATGAAATACCGTTCATGCACCCTGCGCTCTTTTCCTGACATTACTCCTCCTTAATTATTCACATCAGCCCTGATCTTCATCAGAACACTGCTCTCTGCACTGGAATCGCCGGTGGCCAGAAAAAACCCCAGGATATCCGTATCTCCGGCCTGCATACTGGAGATACCACCAAACTCCACCCATTCAGACTGCGGCACAGAAATGGTGGTGCTGGCATCCACAAAGCGAAAACTTTCCATCTCTCCATTGGCCATCCAGCTGATACGGGGGGTCACCGTAACAATCACCCTGTCTCCTGCAGCAACCGGAGAGACCAGCATTCCCGTTTCAATGGTCCGGATCTCCTGCATAAAAACCGGCAGCCCGTGCCGCCTGAAAAGGATACGCCACTGATCTGTCACCGGTACCTGCCGCGCCATTCGGATATAGCCGCTGTTTCCCGATGACACCAGGAGAAACGAACGGTTCCTTCCACTCTGCTCCGTACCTGAATACCAGAAGCGGGGCTCTTCAGTGGAGAGGTGGCGCGCCCTTTTTCCGCTTTTTCCGAAACCGGCAACCTGACCGCTGTCAACTGAATCAAGTGCGATCTGTACTTTCACCTGGGCCACAGGCTGATCCGAAGTCATGAGCAGTGTCCTCACCTCATCGATCACCTCAGGAGTATCATTGACAATAATCATGTTGCCATAGGTGTCTGCCACCGCCTTCCCGTCAGGGGACAAAAGGGCCTCAACCACGGGCAGAATTTCTGCTGCCAGACGATTATCAAGCGTAAAGAGTTCTATTTCAGCCCGGCAGTTTCCTGCGAAAACAGAGACAAAAAGCATGGAGCAGAATAGAATACATATTCTCATAACCATAGACCTCGTTCTGAACCCGTGACGAAAACGTGGCAACAGATAGTATAGTATAATAGTATACTGATTTTACATATTTTTCTATAAATAGTAACCCGGTCTTTTTACCATCCCGTGCAGGGGTTTCATCCTGCAGGGTGTCTGCCCGCGGATTCAGGCTCTTTTTTGAAAGAGTATCGTTTCCATTATTAGATGGCAACTTTTTTCCTGTTTTATCCGGTGCTTTTCTTTTGTCACAAGTCTCTCTTTCCTGAAAGGTTCCTTCAATGAAAGGTGCTTGAGATCTTTTTCCAGCCTTTCAGTCTTCCTGCCTCCGCCGCCATTCTGTGGGTGAAATCCCGGTATACCTTTTAAATATCTTGGAAAAATGAGCTGCAGAGCCATATCCTGCCAGTTCTGCTACCGTGGCCACACGGTTGCCCGGATCCCGCAGCAGGTCCATTGCCAGACGCAGTTTCCGAAGCCGTTTATACTCTCTCCAGCTGATACCCAGGCGCTGCATCTCACGCTGCACCGAGCGTTTCGACATGGCCAGCCTGTCAGCAACATCAGCAAGATCCGCGGCGGACAGCTCTGTTTCCGTGGTAAAAGCGGCATGAAGTTTCTGCAGAAACTCATCCTCGTCAGTATTTTCCGGCAGCTCCTCTTCCAACTCTCCCGTCACAGTACCGATGATCAGTCGTTTCACCTGCGCCGCGACACGCTCCCGATTGGCAATAAGTCCCTGGACACGCAGCAGAAGTTCCCGGTTGCTGAACGGTTTGTCCATAAACGAATCAGCAGAAAGACCAAGACCGGTGAGCCGCCGTTCCTCATTACCAAGGGCCGTGAGAATCATCACCGGAATATGGGAACTCCGGTGGTCCTCTTTCAACCTTCTGGTGAGATCAAAACCGGATTCCCCCGGGAGCATAAGATCTGTAAGCACAAGATCCGGCAGTTTTTCAAGGGCAAGGCGAAAGCCCTGTTCAGCTGTACTGCAGCAGAGGCAGTTCCAGTGGGCCGGAAAGAGACCGGGCAGCAGTTCAAGCAGATCCGGATCATCCTCCACCAGCAGTATGGTGTATTGCTTTTCAGATTCCACAAAAAACTCCCGGCCCTGGAAACGTTCAATGCTGTTGCTGCCACCCTCAAGCAACTGTTCAGCCCCTCCGGCCTCCCCCAGAGGAAGACTCAGGACAAAACGTGCACCATCTCTTTTTGTGTCATCAAGCTGCACCTGCCCTCCTGCTGCTTCTGCCTCCTCACGGACAAAGGCCAGGCCGATTCCCCAGCCATCAATGGAGCTCCCGGCTCCACCACGACTGAACCAGTCAAAAATGGTCTCTTCCTCCCCCTGCGGGACACCGCAGCCGCTGTCATCAACAATGAGCTGAAAAAAACCATTCGCAGATTCCACCGCCACCCGAATGGAATCGCCCTTACCGGTATACTTGCAGGCGTTGGAAAGCAGATTTGATACCAGCATCATAAACACCTCCCGTGACAGGTCCAGCCACAGGCCCTCCCCACTCCCCTCCAGCTGCAGTTTTTTTCCCTCCGTCTCCGCCTGCAAAACATACGGTGCAAAGACTTCATCAAGCGCCGGCTGGAGCGGAAAGCTTCCTTTCTTCCGCCGGTTTTGCAGCTCCCGGCGACTGAGATCAAGGATATTATCCAGCAGCCTGTCCAGCCGCAGCGAGCTTTGCCGTGCCATGGGAACCTTTTCAAGTGCCTCAACACCATGTTTCTGCACCAGTTCCAGTACGGAAATAATCACAGAGAGTGGTGTTCTGATCTCATGGGAGAGCGCACGAAAGAGCCGTTCACGGGTCGTCATCAGGTGATCCAGCTGCCTGTTCTTCTCCGCCAGGTTAACACTTGAAGCCTCCAGCTCGGCAGTACGTTCAGCCACAAGCCCTTCAAGCAGTTCAGCACGTCTGCGAAGGCTCCTGTTATACAGAAAAAATCCCGTAAACATAAGTGATAGTAGCAGCATCACATAGAGCAGGTACGCCTGAACAGTTCGCCAGGGAGGTGCAGAAACCGTGAATGAAACAGGTGAGCTTTCGGCCTGCCACCGACCATGGCGATCTTTTGCCCGAACCTGGAAACTGTAACGGCCGGGAGCCAGTCCCGAATAACTTGCCATGCGCAGTCCGCCACTTTTTTTCCACACATTGTCCACCCCCTGCAGAAAGGTCTCATAACGCACCGCATCACGGGTCCCATAGTGCAGTACACTGTAGCTGAAACTGATGAAATTATTCTGCCAGCTCAGCTCAAGGGGGCCGCCTTCCTGTACCACTGTCTGCAGTCCGCTCTCCCCGTCAGAGACACTGGTCTGCAGTTGCAGGGGCGGGGCCGGTCTTTTCTGCTCCGGTCCCGGAACGGCCAGAGGGGAGAAGAGTGTAAATCCTGCCAGCCCGCCAAAGGCAAGGCGGCCATCACGGAGTCTGTGCCAGGCATTGAAATTAAACTCATTATCGGGAAGTCCATCAGAACTGTAATACCTCTCAACCTCCAGAGTAGCACTGTCGACACGTGCCAGGCCCCGCAGGGTACTCACCCACATGTACTGCTCCACGGGAAGGGCACAGTAGGTGGCATTGCTGGGCAGACCGTCTTCTTCCCGAAGGATCACGGCCTCTCCACTCACCGGGTCAAAAAGAGTAATCCCGCCCTCAGTGGCCATCCAGATCCTGCCCCGGGAATCTTCACCAAGACCGCGAATACCCTCTCCGGCAAGAATCAGCTCAGCTGCCGGGTCAAAGGGGCCGGGGTGCCACACCTTTACAGGGTCACCGGCACCGTTGATCAAAAGCAGCCCCTGACTGGTCCCAACCCAGATATCCCCTCTGCTGTCTTCAAAAAGGGCGCGAATCCTGCGATGTGGCAGTGAAGGCTCTGCTTTATCATCGGGCATATAGTTGCGCAGACTGCCACCTATCGGGTCAAATCTGTTCAGCCCGCTTGTGGAACCGATCCAGAGGATTCCCCGGCTGTCCTTGAGCAGCAGTCGCACATAGGGGTGGGTCAGTTCCTGCCCCTCTTCAAGGAGATCACTGAAGGGAAGGAGCTCCCCGGTACTGAGGCTGAGCCGCAGCAGACCGTTGTGCCGTGCAGCTATCCAGAGCTGATCTCCATCCATTAAAAGAGTACGGACATCATCCTTCTGCACTTTTTTCCATAATGCTGCAGGAAAAATACCCTCCGGCAGCCCATAGTCATGGCTCTCAAGGTCCAGTCGCGAGATTCCCCGGTTGGAGGCAACCCAGAGGCCGCGCTCTCCCTCCGATGCAAAGGCCCATATCAGATTGCCGGGGAGTCCTCCCGGCTCTTCCGGTTTTGCACGATAGGTGCGAAACGGCGGATCAGGATCAAACCAGGTGACTCCGCCATCAAAGGTCCCCACCCATATCTTCCCGTCACTGCCGCGGATAATCTCCATGATGATATCACTTGCAAGAGAACGGGGATCCTCACGCTGATTTCTATATATCTCCATTTTTTCCGTGGAGAGATCAAACAGTGCCAGGCCGCCATTCCAGGTACCGACCCAGAGTCTGCCGGCAGCACCATCAGCTATGGCCATGACATCATTTGATGCAAGGGCACTGTTCACGGTATCATAGTGTCTGAAAGAGACCATTTCAGCTCCACGCAGCACCTGGACAAGACCTTTATTCTGCCCGCCGGCCCAGAGATTTCCCTGCTGATCCTGCATCATCATATTAAAGGTGTCATCTGCAAGACCGGCATCTCCGGGGAGGTACCAGCGGGTATTTTCATCACTTCTCCGATAGCGGCCCAGGCCTTTGCCTCTGGTTGACAGCCACAACTCATCACCTGTGAGCACCACTCCAGTCACCGGGCTGCTCAGAACAGAGCCGTCAGGAAGAGTAACATTCATCTTTTCCAGAACAACAGAGGGCTCACGGCCATCATGGGTGGTTATTCGCAGCCTGTGGAGCCCGGAGTCTGTTCCAAGCCAGATTTCTTCACCATGGGGATCCGCCGTAATTGCAAAAACATCAG
>JAMOMO010000200.1 GCA_027067035.1 Desulfobulbaceae bacterium | reverse complement strand
CAGTTCCCGATGCGCGCACCAGAATCCGGCCTTTTTTACCAAGTTTCTTCTCCATTTTCCCCACTGTCTTCTTAAAATCCGGCAGCAGTTCAAGATTCACCGTGCCTGTTGTGCGAACGTTCTTTAAAACCTGCGGGTAGGATTCCATGACACGGGCGAGTTCTGACACCGGTTTCTGCCGTTTCTGCATGATGCCAAGGAGACGGAGTGCCGCCAGGTTTCCGTCCCCGGTGGTGATATGGTCAAGGAAAACCAGATGTCCTGACTGCTCACCGCCAAAAGAGTAGCCCTTTCTGCGCATCTCTTCCACCACATAGCGGTCCCCCACGTTTGTCCGGACCATCTTGCCACCCATCCGCTGCATGGCAATATCCAGCCCCATATTAGACATTACCGTGGTAACCAGAGTCTTTTTCTTCAGCTTTCTTTTCTTCATCAGATCTTTGGCACAGAGCGCCATGATGTGATCACCATCAACCACTTTGCCCTTTTCATCACAGACAATCAGGCGATCACCGTCACCATCAAGGGCCAGACCAATGTCCGCACCGGTCTCTTTGACCTTTGCCGCCATCAGTTCAGGATGCAGTGCACCGCACTTATGGTTGATATTCTTTCCATCAGGATGCACCCCGAGTGTGGTAACCTTTGCCCCAAGTTCTTCCAGAACCAGTGGAGCCACGCCATAGGTGGCACCATTTGCACAATCCAGCACAATATGCATTCCGTCAAGACTCTGTTTCCTGGGAAAAATATTTTTCAGGAAAACGATATAGCGCCCCTTGGCATCATCAATCCGTTTGGCGCGTCCCACCTCTTCAGCAACCGGTCTCAGTGCCGCCATCTTCTGAGAAAAGATCAGATCTTCAATCTCAGCCTCAACCTTATCAGGGAGTTTAAAGCCATCATGGGAGAATATTTTGATCCCGTTATCCTGAAAAGGATTGTGGGAGGCGGAGATAACAACACCCGCATCGGCACGCATGGATGTGGTGATAAAGGCAATCCCGGGAGTTGGCAGGGGCCCGACCAGCAGGACATCCACTCCCATGGAACAGATTCCTGCGGCCAGGGCGTTCTCGATCATATATCCCGACAGCCGGGTATCCTTCCCAATAACTATTCGGTGTCTGCCTTTTCTGTTTTTCACGATAAAGGCAATGGCGCGACCGACCTGCATGGCAATCTCGGTGGTCATTGGATAAATATTGGCCACGCCTCGTATTCCGTCTGTTCCAAATAATTTTCTCATTAAATCATGCTACCATTCTAATTGTTTTCTTCATTCGTGGTGGGGTGGTGGGTTGCGAAGCATTCTGTTCAAGCGATGAAGCTTCACATACAAAAAGATATCTCCATTATTCCGGCGACGATTCCCCTTCGCCTTCTACGGGATCAGTCTCTGGCTCCACAGCTGTCGCCTCTTCAACCAGGGTCACGACAGGAGGTTCAATACGAAGTACACGCACAGGGTTTTCAAATTCCCGGGTCGGAATCACTTTGACCTGCATCTGCCCATCCTTCTTCTCATCCACTGCAGTCACCGTAAAGAGAGAACGAAGATCAACTTTATTCCGAAGCAATGTTTTCGGAAGGGCCACCGAGATGGATACCGTGGCAGGACTTACCCGCTGAAGCACACCGTTTTTCTTCACCTCAACCGGGAGATTGGAAATCTTCTTCTGAACAGTTTCCACGGCGATATCCAGATCGGCAGTGATGGTTGTTTCCCCTATCAGATCAATTATTGCCTGATCAAGCTCCAGTGGTATCTGAATCTGCGTCGACTCACGCAATCCTGCGATATCAATAGGTTTTGTCCGCAGAACGTCAAACTGCGACAAGACTGTCTGTGGCCCGGTGATAGAGATGGAATCCGGTTCCATGCGAATCTCTTTGAGTATGAAATCTGGCGCCAGTACTCCAACTGTCACCGGATTCACCGGAAACTGCTTCTGAATCATCTTGTCAAGGGAAAGTATGACACTCTTGGGCTGAATACGCAGTACCTTGACTCCTCGGGGAACATTGATCACATCGTTGCTGTTTTCGATCACCATGGTACCGGGTGTTGCCTCGGCAAGATCAACCTGTCTTGAAAGACCTCGATTTCCAATATCAAGGACCAGGCTGCGTGGTCCGCTGATGGAAACCTCGATCTCTTTCTTGAACTGGTTGGAAATAACAAGATCACGGGGAAGATTAATAACCTCCACAGGCACCATGACATTCTTATTTACTATGTCCTCACCACCTACAAAGTACCAGAGCACAATGGCAATGCCGAGGGAGACAAGCTTCAGCATCCAGTCTTTGGGGATATGGTGTATCCAGTTTCGAAATCTAAAGACACTCATGATCTGTTCATCCACTGTTTCCAGCCGGCAACCGTTCTTTCTTTTGGAAGAAAGATGGTTCGCAGGGTATTGGTAAGAGTCATTTCATCAT
>JAMOMO010000199.1 GCA_027067035.1 Desulfobulbaceae bacterium | reverse complement strand
GGTATTGAAAACAGGCCGCCTGACTAGCGGGAGTTTGGTAAAGCGCTGGCCAATAGTAATTGTACACCGTCACCCCCTTCTTGTGGCCTCCATTCCGAGAAAACTATTGTTCCAAATCAAGACGGTCTAGAACGGCATAAATCTCTTCCGGCAGAAATGGTTTACTGAGAAAATAGTTCATGCCGATATCAAGACATTTTTGGTAGTCGTCTTTAGTGGTATTGGCTGTCATGGCAATTATCGGGATATGACGGTGGAAAAGACGCTTTGTTAATTCCCGGGCACGAGACTGGGGAAGTTCCACTGTATCCTGACCATTTTCACATTTTCTGATAATTGCAGTTGCGGCTAAACCGTCCATTTCAGGCATCTGAATATCCATGAAAATCAGGTCAAAATCCTGCTCTGCCAGTGCTTCCATACCATCTTCGGCAATTGCAACATGGTGACCGTCTTTTTCAAGAACAAATCGTGCAATCTGCTGATTAAATTCATTATCTTCCACGACAAGAATGGATAAATTATTTTTCCCGGACTGTTCTCTTGTGGTATTTTTACCAGCAACTGATTGTTGCACAACCACCACTTTGATTTCCACATGAAAAGTACTGCCCTGTCCCTCAATACTCTCAAACCATATGCTCCCATCCATAAGCTCTACCAGTTGCCTGCTTATGGCAAGGCCAAGACCGGTTCCACCGAAACTGCGAACCACTGAGGAATCTGCCTGACTGAAATCCTCAAATATACTGTCCCGTTCACTGGAAGAAATTCCAATGCCACTGTCGCGGACGATAAAATGGAGCCTAGAAAAACCATCATTCTCTTCACCACTCGTGACTTCCAGATTCACTTCTCCTCTATTGGTGAACTTGATTGCATTTCCAAGAAGATTGATAAGGATTTGACGTATCTTGGCTTTATCCGCTTTTATTACAGCAGGAATTGTGTCGGGAACGGTTTTATTGGTAAAAGAGAGACCTTTCTCTTCAGCAAGTATTTGCAGCCCGGAAAGAAGGTCATCCAGAAACAGCATCAGATCAAACTCTTCAACTGTCAGCCTCATTTCTCCGGCTTCAATTTTGGAAAAATCAAGAATATTATTAAGTAGATCCAGCAGATTTTCGGCTGCCCCCATAACATTCTTCAGCAACTGTTTCTGTTTACCATCAAGGTCTGTCTCCAGCGCCATACGAGTCATGCCCAAAATCCCATTCATTGGGGTTCGTATTTCATGGCTCATATTGGCAAGGAAGCGGGATTTAGCACGACTGGCCGATTCGGCCTGCTTCTGTAGGTGAATCATTGTCAACTGTGCCCTGACCCGTACTTTGATAATGGCAAGTTTATAAGGCTTGATGATATAGTCAGAAATGCCTGTAGAAAATGATTCCAGAATATATTGTTCACTGTTTTGCACAGCCAGCATAATGACTGGGATATGAGCGGTAAGCTGATTCCTCTGAAGAGTACGACAGATAGCAAGAGCATCATCAGTTGCAAGCGTTACATCCAGTAGAATAAGATCAATTGTGTCCGCTGGCAAAATTCCTCCAGCTGACACAAGATCACGTAAGGGTGCCGATATGATCTTGTATTCATCACCCAGAGCTGACGCAAGTATTGCACCGCTTTCAGCAAGGTCACTGATGATAAAAAGAGTGGAATTCTCTGCAACAGACTTATCTACAGATTCAACAACTGCCATAAATTATCCCTGTAAAAACTCAACAATCAATCTGTCTTTATTGATCGTATGTTGTTTGAACCAGTTCAGTAAAAAATGTGCAAAATCATCGAGGCTTTTTTTACCCAGTTCAATGGAGTTTATGGCGATAGAAAACTGTTCTATAAGCATGATATGCTGCTGTTGATGTTCCGCAAGGGCTGGGTACTCGATATCAATCATATAGTTTTCTTCACTGATAAAATGAAATTCTGCATATTTCTGTATTTCCATAATCAACCGGGTCAGGTAGTGAGTATCCCTGTTATTATTTTGAGCAACAATCAATTTGTTGATAAGACCTGCAAAAATCTGATGCTGTTTATCGATGAGCTTATTGCCGAGCAGGTAATCATTCTTCCATTCTATTTCTTCCATACCAATACTCCTGATTATTGAAATTATTTTCCCGCCGAGCCGGAATCCTGAAAGAGATCACTTTCGGTAAGCTGCTGTATAAAGGCCAGTACCATCTGCTGTGTAGCTGAATCGATGGGAAACGATATCTGTTCAATAGTTTTTGATTTGTCGGCTAACTCCACCAGCCCAAGGTTAAGCAGGGCACCTTTAAGACTGTGAGCCGATTGCTGTAATTTTTCAACATTATTATTGCGTAGAGCATTTTCTAGAGCATTTATGTTTGCAGTTAAACTTGTAACGGCTTTAGCAAGCAATTCCCGTACTGTATTATCGTCAAGTTTATATCGTTCTTTCAGATTGTTACA
>JAMOMO010000198.1 GCA_027067035.1 Desulfobulbaceae bacterium | reverse complement strand
GGCGGTGATGATGGCGGCCGGGATTGTTATGCGCAAATCCTCCCTGCCGCGCGAATTTATGGGGTTCTTTTATTGTTCCATTGGCTGGGGTCTCTTTTATTCATCCAGAAATGCCTGGATTGCCTGGCGTCAGTGTGAGAAAATATCAACCGGAGCCGGTTTCTGATATGAGACTGAAGGCCTCATGACAGTTCCATCTTTTAACCGGGTGAACGTTAGCATTTCAGCTCTGTGCCATAACTACCGTTTATTGCAGAATCGGGCTGGAGAAAAGACAACACTCCTTGCCATGGTCAAGGCTGATGCATATGGTCATGGGATGCTCAGGGTTGGGCGCGCATTAAATGCTGCCGGTTGCCGCTGTTTCGGTGTGGCTGAGATCTGCGAGGCTGTTGCCCTTCGGGAAGCAGGGGTTCAAGGGGAAATACTTGTATTTCTGGGGTTTTCTCCCGGATCGGCCGCTCTTTTCTTCGACCATGATCTGACTCCCGTTATTTTTGATATTGCAAGTGCCAGGGTGTTGTCACAGGAGGCGGTACGGCGGGGAAGTGAAATTGCGGTTCATGTGAAGGTAGACTGCGGTATGACCCGCCTTGGAATTTACCCTGAAGAGTTTTCAGGATTCATGGCTGAATTGTCCGCCCTGCCAGGCGTTACTGCAAGGGGCATTGCAAGTCACTTTCCCAGAGCAGATGAGGCTGATTCCGGAAATACTCCGGAGCAGTTTAAGCGATTCAGGAAGCTTGCTCCCGTTGCCGGCAGTGACTCTGAATTGTTGAGACACACCGCAAACTCAGGAGCAATACTGAATTTTCCGGAAACCTGCTGTGACATGGCTCGGGCAGGGATTTCTCTCTACGGCTACTATCCGGACGGTATTGCCGGGCAGCATGCTGAAGAAGGGGAAAAACTGCAGGCGGTAATGTCCTTTTCCAGTCAGGTTCTTCAGGTGAAGGATGTCGCAGAAGGCGTTGGCGTGAGTTATGGACACAGCTTCATAACCAGTCGGCCAACGCGTCTTGCCGTACTTCCCCTTGGTTATGAAGATGGTTTGTCCCGCAGCCTCTCCAGCAGGGCGGAAGTGCTTGTTCGTGGCAGGAGGGCCCGTGTCTGCGGGCGGATCTGCATGAACCTGTGTATGGTGGATGTGACTGATATCGAAGGTGTTGCAGCCGGGGATGAGGTGGTCATTTTGGGTCGGCAGGGTGGAGAGTGTATCAGTGCCGATGAGATTGCAGGGTGGATGGGCAGTATCTCCTACGAGGTACTCTGTCTTTTTGGAAACAATAATGAACGAAAGTATATAGAATGATTCTTGAACGTTTACAGCAACTGGTTGACTCCTGTTTTGAAAAGGGTGTCAGTGACGGCAGGTGGTCTGACAAGGCTGCGGGAAAGTATTCCCTCGAAGTACCCAAGCGGGAAGGGCAGGGTGACTATTCCACCAACATGGCCATGGTCATGGCCGGCATGGAAAAGAAAAATCCCCGTGAACTGGCAGGACTGATAGTCGAGCTGCTCGGTCATGATACAGAGCTCATTGAAAAGCTGGAAATTGCAGGTCCCGGTTTTGTGAATATCTTCCTGAAAGCCAGTGTCTGGCAGGGGGTTCTGGATCCTGTACTCTCGTCCGGTGCGCAATACGGCTATTCAGAAAGAGGTAAGGGCAGAAAGGTGATGGTGGAGTTTGTCAGTGCCAACCCCACCGGACCGCTGAGCATCGGCCATGGCCGACAGGCTATCCTTGGCGATGCCATCGCAAGGCTCCTTGAAGCCACCGGCCATTCAGTCTACCGGGAGTATTATTTCAATGATGCCGGGCGTCAGATGCGCGTTCTTGGCGAATCCACAAGAGCACGATATCTTGAGCTGCAGGGAAAGGATTTTGAGTTTCCTGAAGATGGTTACCAGGGTGATTATATCACTGAGATTGCGCAGGAACTCATAAATGAGAAAGGGGACAGCCTGGTTGCGGAGAAAGACTCACTCCCCTTTACGGAAAAGGCGGTGGAGGTGATTTTTGCCGATATCTCGTCCACCTTAAAACGCATGGGCATCGTCTTTGACAACTATTACAACGAACATTCCCTCTATGATGAGGGGCATATTGATTCGGTTGTGGCTGAGCTTCGTGAAAAGGGGCTGGTCTATGAAAAAGATGATGCCGTCTGGTTCAGGACCACTGAATTTGGTCATGAACAGGATCGGGTTATCATCAAAAAAACCGGAGAGCCCACCTATCGTCTTCCGGATATCGCCTATCACCGTGAGAAGTTTCGCCGCAACTTCGACTGGATGATTGATGTCTTCGGCTCGGATCACATCGCAACGGTGCCTGATGTCATGGCAGGCCTTGAGGCCCTTGGGTATGATTCCAAAAAGGTAACCGTGGTTCTGCATCAGTTTGTGACGCTCACCCGAAACGGCAAACAGGTGAAGATGTCCACCAGAAAGGCCACTTTTGTCACCGTTGACGAGCTCCT
>JAMOMO010000197.1 GCA_027067035.1 Desulfobulbaceae bacterium | reverse complement strand
ACCATAGGCTGCTGCCCCCCATCCTTCCCACTGTTTCAAGAGAGCAAAATACTCATCCCGATCTTTTTCCGGCAATGCTTTCCCCATCTGACGGCCCTGTTCGAGCAGAGCCGGAAGTGACAGGTAAGTGAAAATTTTTGCATCTGAAAAATTCTTCCGGAATCGTCTGAAATCCGTGCTGGAACTTAAGACATTCTCCCGGCTGTCATAGTGATCCAGGCTCTTCCGTACAAGACGCTCTTCAAATCCGGCAATGATCAGACCTTCAACAGTTGCAGTGGAGAGGGTTTGTTCTTCATTGAGCTGATATCTGGTAATCAGGTGTGTTCCGTACTGCGAAGTGGTTTGAGGGATATCACTGCTGAAAAACTTACTTATATATTGTAAGATTTTCACATTATGACGGGGTCGCGCGATGAGAAGAAGCCGCTCCTCAAGGGATTTGGCGGGAACTGTGCTTGAAAAGGAATTGCCGGAAAAAACTGCAACCGAGAATTCCTTACCAAGCAGCTCATTAAACTCCTTGCTGCTCAGAAACTCCCTGACTCGACTCCATGATTTTTCTGCTTCAACCAATGCAGTACCGGACGGCCCCATCTCGGTTCCGATGGCAGCAAAATCCATGCGTGATAATGTCCTTCCCATCCGACTGTTCAGGAATGTCTTATACATATCGGTGAAATCTATCTGTTCACCGTAAAAGAGGACATCGGCGGGCAGACAATCTGCAGCTTCAAGTCTCTGTTTCTGTTTTCCCTGAAACAGAAAGAAGCCTCCCAGTACACAGAGAAGCACAAGTGAGATCAGAGCAATTTTTTTCATGATTAAATTTTGTTTTTGTTAAGGAAAAAGCACTCAGCACAGGCAGCAGCCATAGAATACACTGAGAGCCGGGATAGAAAAAGGGAAATGTCCACCGGAAAAGATATTCCGGGGAAAACAACGGAGAGAAAAACAGAATCAGGTACTCTTAAGGATCACTCGGGTCACCAGTCAGGTTTTCACCTGTCTCTTCCATTTTCTGGTACCGTTCTTTAATTGCAAGCCAGACATTTTCCTGCCGTAAAAATGAGTCAACTATCTTAGGGTCAAGATGCTCTCCCCTTTCACTGATGATCAGATCCTTGGTTTTTTCATGGGAAAAAGCCTCTTTGTAGCACCGCTCACTGGTCATTGCATCATAGATATCAGCCAGTGCCATGATCCTGGCACAGAGAGGGATTTCCTCACCACTGAGGCCATACGGATACCCCTTACCATTATATTTTTCATGGTGATACATTGCAATATCACTGGCCGTTTTCAAATAGTGTGATCCGGTTTTGGCAAAAATATCAAGAAGCATCTTCCCGCCGATGGCAGCATGTTCCTTCATTTTTTCAAACTCTTCATCTGTCAGTTTGCCTGGCTTATGAAGAATATTATCGGAAATAGCCACCTTGCCGATATCATGAAGGGGGGTCACCTGAGCAATCTCTTCAGCAAAAGATGTTGTCATATGTAACTCGGGACAGTTTTCCTGAAGATCATAGGCAAGAAGTGAGGTATAACGGCGTACCCGCTCAAGATGATAGCCCGTCTCTTCACTGCGATACTCGGAAAGTTTTGCCATGGAAAGAATCAGTTCATCCTGACTCTCAAGACGAAGCAGACGAATTCCACTCTTTATCCGTAACTGCAGCTCTTCGTTAAAAGCGGGTTTGGTCAGAAAATCATCCGCACCATCGTTAAGTGCTTTTATGACAGAATGCTGGTCTTCGTGGGAGGTAAGGACGATGATATAGGTGTACTTGGTCTGCTCCTGCCTGAGCCTTCGAATCAGCTCAAACCCGTTCATAACAGGCATGCTGAGGTCGGTGACAACCAGACGGATATCTGAATTCTCACGAAACAGAGCAAGGGCCTCCTGACCGTTGGTGGCTGTTACCACATCAAAGCCCTGCTGTTCAACAAGCATTCGCACCAGTAATAACTGTGCAGAATCGTCATCAACCACCAGAATCGAGAGTTTCTGACCCAGGGTGATAGTTGTATCAGGTGTCATGCAACGTCCTTTTCAATTAATGATCTCAGAGACCGCATAATTTGCCGAAGAATCACACTGCATTCTTTTGCGGCATTCTTCTCGGCAGAAATCTGCAGATTTCTGGCAAGACCCACCGGCTGTTCCAGCCCAAGTCCAAGCAGGGTCCCTTTAATTTTATGGGCAACAGCAGCCAGAGCCTCTAAATCGTTACGAGCTAGAATCTCAGACGCTTCATGAAGGGACAGATTCAATGAGTTGACCGACTCCTCCAGCAGCAGTGAGAGCTGATCCGGGGCGAGTGGATACACCTTCTTCAGGTGCTTCATACCCATTGTGAGAAGATCCTCTTCATAGTTTACTGATTTTTCATCAAAAGGCAAATGACTTTGCCCTTCTTTTTCAGTATAATCGTGAACCACAGAACAGTCGGTCACCTGCTGGATAATCCGGTTAACCGCTTCACGGGTAATCGGTTTGGCAAGAAATTCGTCCATTCCGGCACTCCGGCATCTCCTCCGGGATTCTTCGTCAAGATTGCCGGTCACGGCAATAATGGGGATATGCCCCCCCTGAAGCCGCTCAATGGCAACTCCTGTCCATTTTCTGAATGTATCCGACTCCACTCCTCTTTTTTCACAATCACGAATGATCTCCGTTGTCTGCAAGCCGTCAAGTACCGGCATCTGCATATCCATAAATATCAGGTCAAACCGGTTATGGATCAGTTTTTTCAGTGCCTCCTCTCCATTCACTGCAGTATCCACCTGATGATTCAGGAGTTCCAGCAGCAGGGTGAGTATTTTTTGATTGAAAAGATCATCATCCACCAGTAAAACCCTCAGAGTCTGTGGCTTCTTTGCAGAACGGGACAGTACCTCACGGATAGTTTTAAAGAGAATCTTGGCCTCCAGCGGCTTGCTGAGAAACGCGGAAAACCCTTCTTCCAGACACTTTTTGCTCCCCATGGTTTTACTGAAACCGGTACAGAGAATCACCGGTATTTCAGGGCGTATGCCCATGATTTCTTTCCCGAGCAGTTCCCCGGAAAGGCGCGGCATGGTCATGTCAGTGATTACAAGGTCAAAGGCAAACGGCTCCCGACGAAAGGTCTCCAGGGCCTCGCTGCTGTCGGAAAAAGTTGTTACAGAGTATCCCTGCAGGCCAAGCAGTTCTGAGATGGCATCAAGAATATCCTGTTCGTCATCGACAAGGAGCACATGCTCTGAGCCCCTTGACACCTCAACTTCCTCTTCCTGTTTTTCAGTTGACCCGAAATCCTGTTCCTGAAGAAGGGGGAAAAAGAGCTTAAAACTCGTCCCCTGACCGGGTGTACTCTGAACATGAATAAAACCGTCATGGTCCTGTATAATACCATGAACAACAGCAAGCCCCAGGCCGGTCCCGTCATCACTGTTTTTAGTGGTAAAATAGGGTTCAAAGATGAGTTTCTGCGTTATCTCATCCATTCCACAGCCGGTATCACTGATATCCAGCTGAAGATACTGTCCACCCGGTATTTCGTGACCGAGTAATTTCTCAATTGCATCCGAGGTCTTCTGGGAACAGGCAATGGTCAATGTGCCGCCATTGTCAATCATGGCATGATATCCATTGGTACAGATATTCAGTATGGCCTGGTGAATCTGGGTTGTATCAGCAAAAATATATTTGTCACAATCATTTTTACAGCTGATATCAATGGTTGCAGGCATGGTGGCCCGCAACAGTTTTACAACTTCACTGACAACTCCCTCCACCTGCAGTGGTTTTTTACTGTGATGTCCTCTGCGGCTGACCGAGAGAATCTGGGCCACAAGATCCCGGGCCCGGAATGAGGCATCAAGTCCGGATTGCAGGAAGCCTTTGAGCTTTTCAGTATCATTTATTGAAGATTGTGCCAGTTGCAGGTTCCCCATGATTGCAGACAGAATATTATTGAAATCGTGTGCGATCCCTCCGGCAAGAGTCCCTATCGCTTCCATCTTCTGAGCCTGACGGAGACCATTTTCTATCTTTTTCTTTTCCGTTATATCATTACCGATTCCAATGAGATATTTTTTCCCTTCATACACAAATAAACTGCCGTTTATAAAATAGGGAACCTTCCTGTTTTTATCAGTATTGGAGACAATTTCCACTTCCAGACTGAAGGGCTGCTGATTGACAAAAACCTCTTTTATGACCCTGGAAAATTTTTCCCTGTCAGCAGGAGCAATCATGGAACTTATGTTCTGCCTGGCGACCTCCTCCCGGGACACATTTAATCTCTTGCGGTACCGGTCGTTATAGAGGATGGCTTTCATATCCTCATCATAGACGACAAAAAGTCCTGGCAGACTGTTAATGATTGCTTCTGAAAACACTATCTCCCGCTGAAGCTGCTCTTCCGTCTGCTGTTGCGCGGAGACTCCTTCTTTCAGCCTTCGCCGCATACCGTTGAGTGAGGCAACTATCCTGTCAAGTTCATCAGGCTCTCCGCCAGGAGAACCCTTCCTCTCCAATTCCAGCTCTTCATCCAGATTATCAAGACCGATATTCTCTGCAAATTCAGCAATCTTTATAATATGCCTGTTAAACTTGAAGAGAAAAAGCCCCAGAATAAATGCCCCTGTCAAAAAGAGTACAATGAGTTCAGTTATCAGATTGAGGGGAACCTGATGCCAGAGCAGATCC